>JAUIMA010000309.1 GCA_030432675.1 Candidatus Hydrogenedentota bacterium
CCGTCTTACAAGCGCCAGGAGGTGCTGGAGCACTGCGTCAGCCGGTTTAAGGAACGCTTCGACGAGCTGGCCGAGTCCCTCTGCATCGAAGGCGGCAAGCCCATCAAGGACAGCCGGGGCGAGGTCTCGCGCCTCATCGACACCTTCAAGATCGCGGCGGAGCTTTCCGTCAACATCGGCGGCGAGGTCATCTCCATGGACCGGAGCGCCCGCGCCCACGGCTACAGCGGCATGGCCAAGCGCGTGCCCATCGGCCCGTGTTCCTTCATTTCGCCCTTCAACTTCCCGCTGAACCTGGCGGCGCACAAGGTGGCCCCCGCCCTCGCCGTGGGCTGTCCCTTTGTGCTGAAGCCGGCGAGCCTCACGCCCCTGGGCGCGCTTATCATCGGCGAGATTCTCGCCGAGACCGACCTGCCCGAGGGCGCCTTCTCGATCCTGCCCTGCAAGCGCACTGGCGCCGCCCTCTTCACCGAGGACGACCGCCTCAAGTTCCTCAGCTTCACCGGCTCGCCCGATGTGGGTTGGCAGCTCAAGGCGAACGCGGGCAAAAAGCCCGTCGTGCTCGAACTCGGTGGTAACGCTGCCTGTATCGTGGACGAAGATGCGGACCTCGAAGATGCCGTCGCGCGCATGCTGATTGGTGCCTTCTACCAGTCGGGACAGAGCTGCATCGGCGTTCAGCGCATCATCATCCACGAATCGAAGTATGACGCCTTCAAAGAGAAGTTCGTGGCGGAAACCAAGAAGCTGAAAGCCGGTGACCCCCGCGATGAAGACACCTTCATCGGACCCATCATCTCCAAGGGTGAAGCGGACCGCATGGAGAGCTGGATAAAGTCGGCCGTCGACAAGGGCGCGACCCTTCTCTGCGGTGGTGGCCGTGACGGTAACATGCTCGAAGCGACCATCCTCGAGAATGTGGACGAAAACGAGCCCATGTACGCCGAGGAATTCTTTGGCCCCGCCTGTCTGCTCACCAAGTTCAGCGACTTCGACGAAGCGCTGGACCAGGTGAACAACAGTAAGTTCGGCCTCCAGGCGGGCATCTTCACCCGCGACATCTACAAGATTAACAAGGCGTGGGACGTACTCGACGTAGGCGGCGTGGTTATCGGCGATGTACCCTCCTGGCGCGTGGATCACATGCCCTATGGTGGCGTGAAAGACAGCGGCCTCGGTCGCGAAGGTATTAAATACGCCATCGAAGACATGACCGAGCTGCGGCTCCTGGTCGTGCGCACGCCCCCGAATGTGTAAGTAACGCGTATAGACTGATTACAGGGCCACCGTCGGCTAGACGGTGGCCCTTTCTGTTGTAGAAACCCTGTCACGGGTAGTGGACTTGGTGGACTGTGTGGACGTAGTGGACAGGATGTGCTTATTGTCCACTTCGTCCACCAAGTCCACTTCGTCCACCAAGTCCACAGCGCCCCCCCTTGTATCCATGGCATCGGCCCTGTTTAAATAACGCGTAAGGAGTCCCCATGGCACCACCCCAGCCCCACGGTACCGCTACCATCGGCCTGATACAATTCGCAGGTATCCCCGGTGAAAAGCAGCGCAACATCGACACCGCTACCCGGCTCATCCGCGAGGCCGCGGCGGCGGGTGCCCAGGTCGTCGTGACACCGGAAGTGGCCCTTACCGGTTTCGTGGGTGGCGAAGCGGAGCGGGCCATGGCGGAAGCGATTCCCGGGCCGAGCACGGAGCACTTTTCCGCCCTCGCGCGGGAACTCGATTGCTATATCCTCGTCGGCCTTTCCGAACTATGTGATGAACACCTCTACAACGCCATGGTGACCATCGATCGACTGGGCGAAGTGATGGGCGTCATGCGCAAGGTCCACATCAACCGCCACGAAACCCCCGGCGGCTGGCGTAACGGCTCAGAGTTCCCCGTGTGGCGCTTCGAGACCGAGACAGGGGCCTTCACGGGGGGCATCATGATTTGCTACGACCGCGAGCACCCGGAAAGTGCGCGGCTGCTCATGCTCCAGGGCGCTGACGTAATTTTTAATCCACTGGCCTGTCCCTGCCCCACAGACGATATCCACCGCTGCCTGCTGCGTACCCGGGCCTTTGAAAACGAAGTCTACCTCTGCATGGTGAATCACGCCGCTCCCCGAGAGAATGGGCACAGTATGGTGATCGACCCGGAAGGTACCATTGTCGAAGAGGCGGGCGGGGAAGAGTCCGTGCTCGTGACGACCCTTGACCTGGATCGCCTCAACGCCTACCGAGAGAATTCGCTCTACGGTATGCACCATCGCCGGCCGGAGTTGTATGGGCCCCTATGCGACACGAAGGGTCAGATGCATCCGCCGGAGGCGAATCTGACGTAGGAGCGACATGCACCTGCCAGGAAATTGACGGATTCCAAGACCACCTCGGGGTGCCACAGGCCCGAGAAGGTTAGCCCGTCAAGGGGCACAACAGGCCCACCCACCGCTTCCAACGCAATCTACGGGTGCCACCCTCAAGCGTTGTGGCGAAGCCACAGAAGCTTGTGGGTGACGTTGAATAACCATAGGCCCTCAAGACATGCCCCTGCCTCAGAATAAGCCGCACCCACAAAGGCGGTCGCGGAGCTCCCGTCTTTGAGGGTGGCACCCCAACGTCATCGACGCAAGCCACGGGTGCCACGGGCAGGCCCGCAGGGGTTTGCCCGGGCATTCGATTCCCCGCTGTCAACTATCAACTATCCCCCATCAACTACTCCTCCGCCTTGTCCCCCAGCAAGCCCTTGAGCCCCTCAAAGGCGTTGTGCCCCAGGGTCACTTCTGTCGTGCCCAGGCCTGTGTTGCCACTGCTCTCCCGTTCGACCGCATCCTGGTGTTCGTCGTCGTGGCAATACAGACACAAGAGTTCCCAGTTGCTGCCGTCGGGCGGGTTGTTATCATGGTTATGATCTTTGTGGTGGACCGTGAGCTCCCGCATGGCGGCGCCTTCGAATTCCTTGCCACAGCGCGCGCAGACGTGGGGAAAGAGGGCAAGGGCCTTTTCACGGTAGCCCTTGCTCCGATTTTCCTGGTAACCCCGGGCGCGGGCGGCAATGGCGGCGAGCTTTTCAGGGTCTATTTTGGTTTTCTTGCGGCGTATCATCGGGCCTCTCCGGGATTGTGTTGGGTCTGGCATTATGGTAACAAGTTTGGCGACGGGCTGCCAAGCGTTGAAAAGCCCTAAAGGACGGAAATGACATAAAGGACAATTGGCGCTAATCTATCGGGAGGTTTTGCCAAAACAGGACACGCACACAAGCAGACTTCTTCGCGCCTCTCAGCAATGGCGTCTCGTGACCGACCGTGCACCGTCCTCTTGGTCCTTTGAGTCCTTTAGGTCCTTTGTTCCCTACCATGCGTTTTTCTTCGGCAGATGCTAAACTACACCTTCACAAACTTCTCGCAAAACAGGAGCCCCATCACGATGAATCGATTCTATTCCTGGGTCCTTTGTGGCCTGCTTTCATTCAGTCTTTCCCCCTTCGCAGGCGCCGAAACTATCACCGCCGATGTGGTCGTCTATGGCGGCACCTCCTCCGCCGTGATGACGGCCGTGCAGGTGGCCCGTCTCGACAAGAGCGTGGTTATCGTTTCACCGGATAAACACCTGGGTGGACTCACGGCTGGTGGGCTGGGCTGGACTGATGCGGGTAACATGAATGCGGTGGGCGGTCTCGCCCTCGAGTTTTATCAGCGCATCCACGACCATTACGAACAAGACAGCGCCTGGCGCCAGCAGACCCGGGAAGAATTTCGCACACCCGGTTCGCGTTCGGCCAAGATGTATGGCAAGGGCAACGCCGTCTGGTCTTTCGAACCCCACGTCGCCGAAAACACCTTTGAAGGCTACATCGCAGAACACCAGATTCCCGTACACCGCGAGGCCCTGCTCAATCGTAAGACAGGCGTCGTGGTCACCAATGGCAAGATTCAGTCCATCACCACCCTGGGGGGCGACACCTTTGTGGCGAAAGTCTTCGTGGATGCCACCTATGAGGGCGACCTCCTGGCCGCAGCGGGCGTTTCCTACCACGTGGGCCGGGAAGCCAACGCGGTCTATGGCGAAGAATGGAATGGGGTGCAGGTGGGCATCCTCCACCACGGCCACCACTTCAAAACGGATATCAGCCCCTATGTTGTGCCCGGTGATCCCGAGAGCGGCTTGCTCTATGGTGTGAGTGATGCGGACCCCGGCGTCCGCGGCGAAGCCGACCAACGCATCCAGGCCTATTGCTTTCGCATGTGTCTGACCAACGCGCCCGAAAACCGGGTGCCCTTCGCCAAACCGGAAGGCTATGACCCCGCGAAGTATGAATTGCTCGCCCGCGTATTGGCTTCAGGTTGGAATGAAGTTTTCCAGAAGTTCGACCCCGCGCCGAACCGAAAGACGGACACCAACAACCACGGCCCCTTCAGTACGGACTTTATCGGCATGAACTACGACTATCCCGAGGGCAGCTACGAACGGCGCCGTGAAATCATCGCCGAGCATGAGCAGTATCAAAAGGGCCTCATGTATTTCCTCGCCAATGACCCAAAGGTGCCGGAAGCTATCCGCACGGAAATGTCCACCTGGGGTCTCGCAAAGGACGAGTTCACCGACAATGGCAACTGGCCCCACCAACTCTATATAAGGGAAGCCCGGCGCATGATTGGGACCTACGTGATGACGGAGCACGATGTGTTGAATAAGCGGAAGGTGCCCAAGCCCGTGGGCATGGGTTCCTACACGATGGATTCCCACAATGTGCAGCGCTACATCAAGCCCAATGGCTTCGTGCAGAACGAAGGGGACATCGGCGTGAAGACGCCCACCTATCAAATCAGCTACGATGCCCTCACGCCGAAGAAGGACGAATGCGAAAACCTGCTCGTGCCCGTGTGTGCCTCGACCTCCCATATTGCCTATGGCTCGATTCGCATGGAGCCCGTGTTTATGATTCTGGGACAGAGCGCGGGTGCCGCGGCGGTGCAGGCCATCGACGCGGAGTGCGCGGTGCAGGAGGTGGACTATGGGGTTTTGAAAAAGACCCTGGAAGCCGCCGACCAGCGCCTGGCGCTCTAGGAGAAAGGACCTAAGGGACGGAAACGACCCAAAGGACCGTTTCCCCTCGTTCCCAGGCGGATCCCGGGAACGAGAAATATATACAGAGACTGGAGAAAACGTGAACTACCTCAAGGCAATCACCACAGGCCTGTTGGCCCTGACCTGCACCCTCGCCACGGCACAACGCCCCGAACTCGCCGACGACCTGCCCCTCATCGACGGCGACTGGTCCAATGACTCGGACAAATTCAGCTTCGTGATCCTCGGCGATAAGACCAGCGGGGGCGAAGGCAAGTGGCCCATCTATGACCGGGCCGTGGATTCCATTAATCTGCTGAATCCCGACTTCGTCATCAGCGTGGGCGATATGATTCCGGGCCACATGGACACGCGGGGTCCCTGGGATGCCGAGTGGGCCGAGTATATGGAGCACGCGAAACGTATCGAGGCCCCCCTCTTTTTCACGGTGGGCAACCACGATATCTCCAACCTGGAAACCTATCGGTGGTGGCAGGAAGACTTCGGCCGCACCTATTATTCCTTCGACTATAAGGGCTGCCACTTCCTCAGCTTCAACACCGAAGAAGAGCGCATCGACGGCCGGGGCCCCGCCTGGCAGAAGATGATGGACTGGGTGCGCAAGGACCTGGCCGCCGCGAAAGACGCGCGCCATACCTTCGTGTTTTTCCACAAGCCCATGTGGGACGACCCCCGCTTTGAAGACGACTGGGCCGAGCTCGAGGCCGCATTGTCCGACCGGGCCTTCACGGTCGTCGCAGGTCATGAGCATTACCACAGCACGAAGTTCAAGGGCGACGACACCTATGTCATTCAAAGCGCCACGGGCGGCGGCATCGACTTGAGCGCCGTCAAAAAGTGGGGCGCCTTCCACAGCTTTGGTTTCGTCACGGTAGATGGCAATGAAACCCGCTACGCCGTGGTGGAACCCGAGGGCGGCATCTGGCCCGTCGATGTGGCCCCCGCCGCATTCCGCAAAGCCATCACCCATGAACTGGTAAAGACGGACACCCTCGCCGGTGCGGATTTTACGGCCGACGATGTCAAACTCCAGACGCGCTTCACGTTGAGTAACGTCCTCGATAAGGAAGTCACCATCCGCGTGGTGTTGGAAGAATTTCAGCGCTCCGGTTGGGTCGTGCCCCTCCGGGTCAATGGCGACTGGAAAATCGACGAGGACGCGCTGGTTATTGAAGCCACCCTTCCCGCCGGTGCGACGAAGGAGATTCCCCTTTCCCTCTCCGTGCCCCGCGCCCGTCTTGCCTATCCGCCCAACGTGGGCTGGTCGGTCCAGTACGATGGACACTGGCTCAATAAAAATGGCATGCGTATGGTGGAAATCACGACCGTGCCGATTCATCCCGTGGCCAGTTACCGTGCCCCGGAAACCGTCCAGCTCGTCGGCCCCTTCACGCTGGGCAATATCGACACGAGCCACTTGCCCGACGCACCGGAAAAAGCCAACGCCAATTTCTACCGCGACTTCGGTCCGGAAAAGGGCTTTGTGGCCGACACGACCTATGCCGACGGACTCACCTGGCAGACGGTACATCCCCAGGGCTTTGGCCTGGTGAACGGCAATTCCCTCATGGGCACCCTTGACCACGTGGCGGCCTATGTGGCGTGCGCCGTGTATTCGCCCAAGGCCCAGGTCACCCATGCCGTCGTGGGCGCGGATAATTTTTCCCAGACCTATGTGAACGGTGCGCTGGTGGAAAACGGACAGGCCTTTGGTGGCCATGGTGATTTTGTCTACCCGGAGTTGGCGCTGAAAGCGGGGTGGAACCAGGTGGTGGTGAAGCTCATCAACAACCGAGCCGATTGGTTTCTGCGCTTTGTGATTGCCGACCCGCAGGGAAGTCTTAAGATTGCGGACAAGGTGCCCGCCGAATAGGTAAAAGGACCTAAAGGACTTAAAGGACAGGTTGAGAGGGAGCGTCTTGAAAACGACCCCGACTCCCTTGTCCTTTAAGTCCTTTTCGTCCTTTAGGTCCTTTTTCCCTCGGTAACAGAGTATGCATAAGGGGGTACTATGAGGAAGGCGGCCCCATCGGCTTGCCCGCCCATCGACAACCCAGGCATACATCATCATGAACCTCGAAGACTACGGCTGGAGCGCCGCTCGAAACACGGAACTCGCGGCACTCACACTGCCCGATGCGGTCCCCGGACGCATCCTCCGTGAATACCGCCATCGCTATGCGGTATTCACCACGGCAGGCATCCTCGATGCCGAAGTGACCGGCACCTTTCGTCACGAACATCCGCGCCAGGAAGACTTTCCCGCGGTGGGCGATTGGGTTGCGCTGGTCCCCGTGCCCGGTGAAGAAAAAGGGCGTATACACGCCGTGTTGCCCCGCAAGACGGCCTTCACCCGCCCCGACCCGGGGCGCACTTCCGAGATGCAGGTCATGGCCGCCAATGTGGATACCGTCTTCCTGGTGAGCGGCCTCGATGGCGACTTTAATCTCCGCCGTA
>JAUIMA010000310.1 GCA_030432675.1 Candidatus Hydrogenedentota bacterium
AACTGCAAGTGAACGGTATGGTCCTCCATCGGGGAGCGACCGCTGAGAAGCTCGTCCCGACCGAGGGCGCACTGGTGTATTTTCAGACCGAGATCCGCGATCTGGCGGTCTTGTATCACGGCGATAACACAGTACGGTTGGTGATAGAGGGCATTTCGGAAATCAGTCTTGAGGAAGTGCAGTTGGGCATGTTTTTCCGGGAACATGATATGAGTTTGTAACGTAAGCCAGGGAGGTTTGGAATGAGGAATGTTGTTTTGCTACTGATTTTCGTGGGGTGTGTTGCGGTAGCTACGCCGGGGCTCGCCGCCGAGCTCGCCCTAATAACTGCGGGGGAACCCGTGGGCGGCCACTACATCGGCGCGCCGTGGACCCAGGCCGGGGGGCGGCTCGTCAGTGTGGGCGATACGTCGCGGCTCTATGGCAACCAGGCGATCGGCGCGGGCGATTTTCACCTGCGCGCCCGGCTCGTGTTGCCCAAACTCACCCGGCAAGACCCGGAGGTGGGTATTGGCCCCTTCAGCCACATCCGGCTCGATGCGAATGGTGGACGACTGATCATTGGTGGTCCTCTCTTTGTGCCCGACGAGCAAATGATCCGCTACACCATCATCGGGAAAAACGACGGTTACATTACGGCGGGCGAGCCCTTTCTCTTCGAGGCGATTGGGAAGGAAGGCCAGATCACGTTTCTGTTGAACGGAACGGCCATCCATACCACGGCGCTCCTGCGGGATACCGTCGGACCCGTGTCCCTTTTTCCGGCGGCCGGCACGCTGGAGGTCCTTGATTTTTCGGTGACCGCCGATGAATTTACGCCCTACACGGCGAAAGACGTGACCGCCTATGGTGTTTCCCTCGATCCACGGCTCACGTGGCGACCGGCGTTGCGCAAGGCCAACTACGCCACCCTGGCCGATGGCACCCTGGCCTATCTCAACGGCGAGGATCTCATGATCAGCGCGGATGGCGGCGTCACCTTCGAGCGGCGCGAGGGCATGGTGGACCACGAGGCCTACGGCGACACCCTCCTCTTCAGCGGGGCCATGCTCCTGCGGACGAAGGACAACACGCTGGTGGCCGTCACCATCAATAGCAAGAACTACGTCCACCTGGAGTGGGACGAGGAAGCCAACAAGGGCATTGCGGGCACCCGGGAAGTGTGGACCCTCCGCTCGACGGATGAAGGGCACACGTGGACCGATGTGCAACGGATTTACCCCGGCTACTGCGGCGCGTTGGTGGATATGATTCAGACGAGTTCGGGGCATATCGTGGTGCCCGTGCAGGAACTGAACGCGTCGGCCGAGCGCCATGTAACCGCCACCTATGTGTCCGCCGACGATGGCCAGACCTGGCAGCGGGGGAACACGCTCGACATCGGCGGCACGGGGAACCACGCGGGGAACTTCGAGCCGACCCTGGCCGAGATGGACGGCGGCCGCCTGATGATGTTGATGCGGACGAATCTGGATTATCTCTGGGCGGCCTATAGCGACACGGAGGGCCGCTTCTGGCGGAAGACCGAGCCGAGCGCGTTTGATGCGAGCAGCTCCCCCGCCTTCATGAAGCGCCTGGCCAGTGGCCGGATTGTGCTGGTGTGGAACCGGGTCTACCCCGAAGGCAAGACGAGCTACCGCCGACGCGTGGGGAAATGGTCGGAGACGCCGGTGAGTTGGTGCCGGGAGGAAGTGTCGATGGTCATCACGGATCCCAACGGAGAGAACTGGTCCGACCCGGTGGTGATTGCGAAGAAGCCGGGTATCTGGATGGCCTACCCCTATCTTTTTGAGCCCGAGCCGGGGACGATCTGGGTCTTTGCTTCGGGTGGGCTGAAGGCGGAATTCAAGGAAGCCGATTTTGTGACGGAGTAATGGGCGCGTCTATGGTGGTGGCGCATTAGCCGTTTGTCGAGCGTCCACCCTCCCCATGGGGCTCGAATAGTGGGCTCGGACGCTCGGATGGAATCTTCCCGCCATGCTCGGGGTACTCTCTGGCTCCATGCGCACGAACCCTCGTACCTCGGGATCGCGCGGCACGAATTGCGGCCTTTTTTGGATGGCCTGGAGGTACGTGCGAAGGCCGCCTCAATGTCCCACACCCACAACGTCAGTCGCGGTGCTCTGGTCAATAATACCAATCTGATCGTGCCGCGCGATCTCCAAAAGGTGAGCCCCAGCGAATCCTGACGGGTCGAAGATTCGCCGGAGGAGAGTTCGTGCGCGTGGAGGGTTAATGTTGGGGAGGCAAAATGCGGATCGAGTGTCGGGCGTCCATACTCCCCATGGGGGCTCGAATAATGGGCTCGGACGCTCGGGTAGAATCTTCCCGCCATGCTCGGGGTACTCTCTGGCTCCATGCGCACGAACCCTCGTACCTCGGGATCGCGCGGCACGAATTGCGTCCTTCTTGGATGGCTTACTAGTGGTTTGAATCAAAGTTGGGGGCGTTTATTTCGCGATAACGATTCGCTCAACTCGCCGGAGCATTCCCCTCCTGGGAGGGGTCAGGGGTGGGTTGGCGACATTTTTCGCTACTTGACCCACCCCCAGCCCCTCCAAGGAGGGGAGTATCTTATAAAAGCGAGCTCTTTTCGCAGGACATTAATGACCCATCTGATTAAATCAGACCACTAGTGCGGGCCGTTGTGGGCACTAAATCCGCACCCACAACGTCGGTCGCGGTGAGCTCAGGGGCCGTCGGGATCACCCCACTTGCACACAGGAGGAATTCGGGGTACCCTATTTCACTATTGGGACCATCAGACGTACAGGAGCGACGCATTTCATGAACACCCCCACGGATATGCCCCCCCTTCCCGACACGGACCGTGTCTTCACCGGTAAGCAAGGTTTCTTCAAATCGAGCATGGGCTACTACCTCGCGGGCGGTTTGCTGCTGGGTATGACTTTCCTCGGTTTTGTTGGCTCGATTGTGGGCGATGCAGGGGTTGCGCAGCGCACTGTTTCGACGACCCTCCCGGCGATACTGGCGGTCTCCATGTTTTCTTTGGGGTACTCCAGCAAGCGATCGCCTATCCGGGTTCACGTGCGCCCCGAAGGCTTGCTCCTGGTGTACCCCGATTCGGAGCGGAGTATCTGGTGGAATGAATTGCGTTGGTGTACCAAAGACAGCGGTATTCTTTCCTTCAAGGAATTCTTGTTCTTGTACAATGCCGAAGGCAAACGGGATGTGGCCATTCCCGATTCCTTCACTGACTTCAAGGAACTGGTGGAAATCGTTACCCAACGAATCGGGGAAGTGCAGGCGACGCAGGAAAAGCCCGTACCCATCAAGAAAAACTGGTTCAACATCGTCACGCTCTTTACGGTCGGCACGCTCGCCGGGGCCGGTTCCGTTTTTTTCCTGGTCACCGGAATGCAGGATCTGGAGAATGCAGAACGTCTTGCGGCGGAAGGCGTCGTCGGAACGGGGGTCATTACACGCCATTTTCTGGCCCCCAATGGCGTGACGACCCGCATCGAATATGAAGTGACGGGTAACGACGGTCGCATCGGCAGTGGCAACACCGAGATGGATAAGGCTATCTGGGAGGACCTTGCAGAAGGCGACCCGATTGCGGTCCGCTACGTGCTCGATGCCCCGGAGATTAACGAAGTGATCAGCGGTCGCGTCGTGGGGGACTATGAGCAACAGAGCCCCCTGAAGGTCTACGGTATCAGTGCGGGGATGATGATTTTCAGTGTGTTCATGCTCGTGGTAGGAACGCTGTCGGCCATGGGTATCGAAATCGACTTTGATTCCGAGACCAATAAGTTCAGGATAATTCGACTGGGCAAACTGTGAGTATGATGGTCTATTGCGCTCACATGTTCGTACCGCGCGTTCTCCAAAAGGTGAGCCCCAGCGAATCCTGCCGGGTCGAAGATTCGCCGGAGGAGAATTCGTGCGCGTGGCGCGGTATGGACGGTGAGTTCATGGGGTGTGGCTTTTGGCCGGCGTCCGAGCTATCTCGGTCAGTCTCCACGTAGACTTGATTGTCGGGCTCGGACGCTCGGGTAGAAACCTTGTCGAAGGCCCCAGGTATTACCTCGTTCCACGCACACGAACTGGCAGGACCAGATCGCGTGGCACGGTTAAGTTGTGACGGGTGGGACCTGTGAGACCCGTGGGACAGTATTACTGAGAGTACTTTGTAGTGGAGCGCGAGGCTGAGGGGATCGCAGCACATGTGGTTGCCCAATTGCCCGTGGCACGCCGTGCGTCCCACGGGTCTCACAGGTCCCACCCGTCCCACAAAACCTCGGCGCCCCTATTGCTTCATCAGCCACGCCTCGGAAACCAAGGTGCCCCAGCCCCCCGAGTTGCGCCATTGCTCGACCGTCACCCGATCGCCCCGGGCCACATCGTCGGCCCGTTCGAGGCGGATGGTTACGGTGCCGTCCTGGGTGGCGGTCTTTGGGATGTCGAAGGTGTAGAAATCGCTCATCTGGAGGGGCAGCGCTACATCCTTCGCGATGACTTCATCGTCGGCATAGATGGTTTGGGACTTCTGGTTCATCCGCATGGCGTAGCGCTCCTGGAACCAGGGCCGCACGAGGGTCAGGCGAATCTTGTAGGTGGCGTTGGGGTCGAGATCGCGGTATTCCAAGGTAACGCCCTGATCTTCGTCTTGCGTGAAGTGCATGGAGCGCTGACTCGGGCGGTTACCTTCGTCCAGCATCTGGGGCACGTAGGGCTGGCCGTGGTCGTAGGGATAGCCGAAGACCACGTTGGGCGCGGGGTTGGCGGTGCCGAGGTTGTCGTAGTGTCCGCCGGGGCCGGGGTTTTCGTAGTCGGTGATCATGCGGAGTAGTGCGATTTTCTCGTCGCCCGTGGCGGCCTTTGCCCGCTCCAGTTGACGCTTGAGCCAGCCGAGGCCCACGTAATCGTGTTCGAGATTGAAGAGCCCGTCATTGCGCACGCCGTAGAGCGCGTTACTCTCTTCGCCCCACTGGAGCGCCGCCTCGCGCAAGGCCGTCATCACATCCGTTTCATCGAGTTCGTCGATCAGGGGAAGGGCTGCGTCGATCGCATTGTTGTGGTTGCCCGCTTCCAGGGCGGCACCGACCTGGTCTTCGATGGTAGCCAGTAGTTTCACCTGCTGGCGGGCATCCAGTTGGATATAGACGTCCAGCGCGCCTTTCTGCATGTACTCCCGCCAGAGCCAGTTGCCTTCCATCACGTGGTCGGGCATCTTCTCCCCTGCTGCTTTCACGTGGTCATAGTAGGCCCGAATGCTTTCTTTTTCCGGCAAAGGCTCACCGGGGATTTCCTCCATATTGCGCTCCAGCAGATAGAGGGCGGCGGCCATATCGTCCGCGGCCTCGGGACCAAACCAGGTGCGGCAATATTCGTCCACCACCTCTTCCACGGTCATGCGGGGGTTAAACAAGAGGCGCTGCCACATCCATTGATTGAAGTGATCGTGGTGGCCGCTGGAGTGGGTGATGTCCCCCACGCCATAGGGCATGAGGTCGTTGAATACCCGGTGGTAGAAGCGGGGCCAGGCGTAGAAGGTGAGGCGGTTGTAGACCATGGTGAGGAACTGGTCGGGCTGGCGTTCGTAGATCTCATGGCTCCAGTGGGGCGGCAGGTCACCGTTTTTGTCGGCCCGGGGATACATCTGGATGTAGGCGTGTTGGGCATATTTCCAGTGCGTGATTTCGTTGTAATAAACCAGCGCGTGGCGGCCTGGCATCTGGCGGATGAGTTCCTTGGGGTAAAGGCCGTAGGGGCCATAACCGGGGTAGCGGAAGAGATCCATGCGGTGGGTCTGGCGGTGGCCCGGCTGCCAGCTCGCGGCGTCCGAGCCGGGACCGTAGCCCCAGGCCCAGAGCCAATCGCGGGGTGTTTCGTTCAGGTAGTCGAGGATGGCGTTGTCGTCGTCGTTTTGAAATTTCTGGTTGGTGAAATAGATGCGGGTCTCGGGGTGGTACTTGTGGATGACGGCCGCCATGGCTTCCACCGTCTTGATGAAGATGAGGCCATAGGGCCTGCAGTCGTCGCATTCACAACCGCCGCCATCGCCGCCGTGGAACTTGACGAAGTCATAGCTGGGGCTGTTCTTAAACTCGGCGTCGCATTTCTCGATCATGTACTTCCGGGCTTCGGGAATGGAAAGGCAGACGTAGCCCTTTCGGCCGATAGACTCGGAGGCCACCCACTCCGGTTTGTCGGCGGGCAGGCCCGTGTTGGCGCCAAAGCCTCCCTGGGTCATGAGGCCATAGGACTTGATGCGGTCGTAGATGGGCCCGGCGTCGACCGAGAAGACATTGGCGCCTGCGAGGGCGTAATCGAGGATCATCCGCATGGTCTCGTCTTCGGTCCAGGGGCGCACCTTGGCGAGTTTCTGGGCCACGTGACTCTGGCCATATTGGGTGCCGCGGATTTCGAAGGCTGGCGCGGTGCGTACCTCGAGCGTGTCGGGCACGGTAATGCGGTCGGGGTGGAAGACGGTCTGGCGGAGCAGTTCGCCCACGGCGTAGAGGCAGCCCCGTTCGTCCATACCGGCGGCGAGGAGGTAGGGCACGTCGCCGTCCGTAATGGCCTGGAGGAGGAAGCCTTCCGGGCCGGGGGCGAGTTCGGTGAGGGGGCTAATGCGCCGTGTTTCGAAGGCGTCGGTGATGGCTGCGTGGTGGGCCGGAATGCCGAGAAGAATGGTAGTGCTATCGGCGGTGGGCTTGGTGGCGATACGCACGTCGACTTGAGCGCCTTCGGCCAGCCGGTCGGCGAGGAGTTGGGCGATATTCTTTTCGATGTCGGTGGCCTTTTCACCGACGACAATGGCGACCGAGGTGGTGTCGAAGGCCAAGGCGCTCCAGGTGAGGGTGAGGGTGGCCAGAATGGCCAAGAGTCGTGGGTTGAGAATTCGTGAAAACATGGTAACAGACGCTCTCCAGGTAAAAGGGGGTAGAAAAACACTCACGGGCCATTGTAGCGATTGACGGGGCGGATGGGAAATCGGTTGGCGGAGGGATGGATCTTGATGGGTGGGTGCGTGTCGACGTGGGGGATACTTGGCTCAGAAAATATGTCCTGCCGTGCCGCGCGATCCTGCTCCGCAGGTTCGTGTGCGTGGAGCAATTGTATTGATGTGGCCTTGAGAGAGAACTTATTCGGCCGTTCTAACGGAGTGAGGGTGGTGTCGTTCGAAGCTAAACCCTTTTCAGGCCCATCGTTTGTATGTGCTCCATGCACACGAACCGGCAGGGCCGGATCGCGTGGCACGGGTAGTTGTTTTTTGGGTGGGTACTGATGTGTTTGTGAGGGGGACGGCCCCGACGTCCGGGTGGGTGTGGGTAGGATACGTGGTAGGGTTGGCCCCCGCGTGGTTTGTGTTGGACCGGGTTCTTCGCGTCGGTGCAGTCCCCGGGGACTGCACCGACGTGATGTTGGCGCAAAAATGTGGTAGACGTCTTGGCGGAACCGAGTTCGGCGATTACGCCAGGAGCACCAGGAAGTCGGGGCTGTGCCCCCTCTTCGAGGTGTCTCTTGAGTCGGAATTAAGAGGGGGACGGCCCCGACGTCCGGGTGGGTG
>JAUIMA010000311.1 GCA_030432675.1 Candidatus Hydrogenedentota bacterium
TCGGCACTCTGAAACAGGGTGGGCATGTCGCCATAAGGCCGCGATCCGACAAAGTGACAATGGGCCATGATATTCAGACGACGTGCCAATCGCTCGACACGGTCTTTTCCCGGCCCCGAACCAACGATAACGAGCTGTATTTTGTCCGCCGTCGTGGAGGCTGCGATGAGCTCCCGCAAGGCCAGCAAGAGAAAATCGAGTCCTTTTCGGGGAAGCAGCCATCCGACGAATAGGATGACGAAGGCGTCCTCCTCCACCCCCAATGCACTCCGGTCGCCCGGACCGGGCTTAAAGCAGTTTAAATCCACGCCCGGGTCAATGACCGTTATCTTGTCTGGTTCCGCCCCCTCGATGACCAATGTGCGGCGGGACCGCTCGGTATGCACGATAAAATGGTCGGCCTCGGCCAGCGCCCGTGCCTTTCGTTCCCGGAAGCGCTCCGTACTCTCCATGTTGAAGGGAATGTTGTCCCACACCATGATGCAAACAGGGATGCCCCAACGACGCTTGGCCTCGAGCGCTTCTTCGGTCCAATCGGTGAAGAGTTCCCACGTCTGGATCACGTCGAAGCCTTCCAGCGCGCTGTGAAAGGGCAGGATGTGGGGCGTGCGATTGCGATAACGGTAGGTCAATAGATTGGACCAGCGTTGTAAGTGGGGTCCCGCCTGGTAGTCGAAGTAGATGGGGGTGGTGGCAATGCCACTCTCGTCCGCCCCCCGCTCGGAAAAATATTGTTGGATCTCCGAGTCCGCGCGAAATGCCATGGCATCGAAATCGTCACCCAGCCGGGTAAAGGCGGCCAGGTGCCAGGGATTAAAGCGATTGCCCTTCAGCACGGCCAACTTCACGGCGTGTCCGCTTCGTCACCCCAGAAATGGGCTTCCAGGACATTGCGCGCGGCATCGCGATCCAGCGGAATATCGATATGACGGGCCACGCACTTTTGCTCATACTCTTCCATAGAACAAATCACCCGCGCCGGATTACCCGCGACCACGGAGTTGGGTGGCACCGATTTGGTCACCACACTGCACGCGCCCACAATACAATTCTCACCAATCGTGACGAAGGGCAGGATAGTGGCCCGCACGCCGATCTGGCAGTTGTCCCCAATTTCGATAGGGCCAAAGCCCGTGAGGGATTCGTACTTTTCCTGGAAAGGCCAATTCAACCCGTGGTTCACGAAGGTCACATCATTGGAAACACAGACCCGATCCCCGATCTTGATGAGCCAGGGTTCACTGCCGAAATCGGTCGTGTAAATGCGGCACCCCTCCCCAATACGCACGCCCATGGCACGGAGCGTCCCAATTACGGTTGCCTGCGAACCGTAACGAAGTTTGAGTTTCTGGAGGATACGTTGGAATGTCATTGGCTGGAACGGTACCGATGCTGTCGAACTCTGCCATCATTCAAGCAAACATCGCGTGGGCGAAGCAATTTTGTATCGCGAAACATTGCGTTGCTCGCTAGCGAATAGGGCGGACACGTAACCTTCGGTCAGTCACCACGACAAAGTGCCCGGCGGCCCGTCCAGCAATGGACCGCCATTGTCGTTGAAGAAGATTCAGGCGCTCCGCCTGGAGGGCTGCGTCAAATCGAAGCAATATGATGCCTTCCGAGAGCCCATGGCGAGAAAAGATTAGTTCACCAAAATCCCTATCGTAGGTCAAAAGGATACGGCCCTCATCGTTGGCCAAAGTGAGCAATTCGTCGTCCGGGATTGATGGTGGAAGTTCGGTGGCCCAAACCACATCGTGGCCTTCAGCACGCAACCAGCGAACGAGCATAGCTTCGATATTTACGTCCGCCAAGAATCTCATTGAATCGCTGGACTATCATCCCAAATGGTACGGTCAAAGGAAAGATAGGCTGCCGCATAGGCTTGGGCCGCCTGGATATCCTCTCGGGTCAATTGGGGATAGGATTCGAGCAAATCCTCCACAGGCGCACCGCTCCCAAGGCGCTCAAGCACCAATTCAACCGTAAGTCGGGTACCCCTAAACACCGCCTTTCCCAACATTACATCGGGACGTTGTTCTATATGTCGTTGCCAGTCCATGAAACAATACCTCCGACGCGATAATTCTAACCGATTGGTGCGCGGGGACTATATTCGATGCCGACAGCCATCCGTCGGCTAGCTCCTGTAAAATAGTAACAGGCAACAGAGAAAAAGGAAAGGGTGTGCAACGGCTTTGTCAACACCGAATCCTCTGGTACACTTGAATGTAGTGAGGGAGGCGTGCAAGGGTGAAAAAGTAGAAGCTACTGAGAAAGCTACTGCTCAGTTCAAAAAACGCCCGCTTTGCGGACATCGTAATCTGCGCCGAGTCCTTCGGCTTCCGACTCGACCGCATCAATGGAAGCCATCATATATTTGTCCACCCGGACATCCCAGAACTATTGAATCTTCAGAATGTCAATGGCCGGGGAAAACCCTATCAAATTAAGCAGCTTCTTCGATTGGTAAAGACCCACAACCTCCAGATGAGGGAAGATTGATGAGTGATTATCATATCAACATTTTCTATAGCGATGACGATGCGGGGTACATCGCAGACATTCCGGATCTCACCCATTGCTCCGCATTCGGAAATTCACCGGTAGAGGCACTGGAAGCCGTTCTGTGCGCCAAGGAGAGTTGGCTTGCCGCCGCACGGGACAACAATAAACCCATCCCCCCCCCGGAATTTAAGCCAGCGATTTATCAGGTGGCATAAATTTCACCCTGCGAATTCCCCTTCTTCATCCGCCAGAAAATATGCAGACTACTCGTCGGGCATACCCCCGCGATCCCCGGACCAATGCGCGCGAACAGGCGCTGCAACCGAAACTGAATCGCTTCCGGCGTCTTCGGGTGATCCACCCACGGAAACAATCCCAGGCCGACCTCTGCGCCGTGGCCAATGCCCGTTATGTTGGTAAAACCCGCCGCTCCATAAAGGCGACGCACAAACCAGGGCGTCAGGGGTTGCTCCAGTTCCTGGGGCTGCCAACGTCCAAAGGGTGCCCACGTGTCTTTTTCATACCAGCCCAGCCCTTCGTAGACTCTTTTCACCACCCCCGCCACGTTGCCATAGTTGGGTGCGCTGAGAAAGTACACCCCGCCGGGTTTGAGCACCCGAAAAAACTCTGCGGCGGCCGCGGCGGGTTGGGGAAAGTGCTCTGAGGCGTCGATGCAAAATACGGCATCCATACTGCCATCGGGGAAGGGCAGTCGGGCAGCATCGGCACGCACGAGGGGAAAGCCTCCTCGGGTAATGACGAAATCGGCACCCACGTAGGTGCCTCCCCCCGCCTTCACCACCTCTTCCACGAAACCGCGGCCACAGCCCACATCGAGGACCCGCTTACCAGCCACCTCTATGCCGAGCTTGCCCAACACCTCTTCCAGCAGGGGTGCGTTGATACCGTCGACCCCGCCGAAGGGCGAACTCACCATGCGGGGATTGTCCCGGTAAAATTGTTGGATGGAATCATCGGGCATTGTGCGCGCCTTCATCTGCATTTGTCACCAGTGGTTTGATTCGCTCGAATGGCCATTGTTACGGCAACCTGGATTCCCTGAACTACTGTGGACTACTCCCCTCCTGGGAGGGGCCGGGGGTGGGTCAATGCCCGAAACAAGACCCAACCCACCCCTAACCCCTCCCAGGAGGGGAAATAATTTCCACGGCCTCCGCAGATCCGAGCAAGATTAAGCGTCCGCAATTCTATATCTCACGACCAAAAACGAGTCAGATGGGTGGAATCTTGTACGCTCTCCTTGCGAGCGCCATCAATACCACACCATCTTCCGCGCAAAACGACTACCCATGTAAACGGCGATGGGACGGAGCACGGGGTAGGACCACTCAGCGCTGTTGCGCAGGCTGCCCCGTTTCACTTCACGGAGCCACTGTATGAATTTCCGGGGACTGGCCAAGTCAACCAGAAGGTCGCCTTCGTGGTAGGCACAGCCCATTTCACGGAGTGCCAGGCCTTCATTCCGACAACGGCGATAGACGCCTTTGAGGCTGTAATTGTGGTGGTGGAATACCGGCGCGTCTGTGGGGAAGGCAATGGGTATCCCCGCGCCGTGGAGTTTCATCTGAAAACCAAAATCCTCGCCCGTGGCCTGGGGCTCGATGCCGAGTCCCTCCCACACCGAACGCCGCACCGCCGTGTTGGCAAAGGACAGCCCCTTTCCGTAGCGGGCCGTAAACTTGCCAATCTCGCGGGTGAAGTAATAGTAGCCGTTTTTCTCCCACTGAAACTGAGGGAATTCCCGTTCCGGATCGGGTATGGAGGAGCCACAAGACACCCCTACATCGGGGTCATCGAGGGGGGCCACCAGGCGTGCCAACCAATCGGACCCTGCAGGCACAGCATCCTGCGAAAGACTCACCATGATGGCGCCCTGAGATTCCTGAAACATGCGCTCCCGGAGTCGGCCCCAGTCGAAGGTGGACTGGTCAATGGGGACCACGCGGACCGGATATTCGGCGAGAAGCGCGAGTGTGCCATCGGTAGAGCCTGAGTCAAAGGCGAGCACCTCATAGGGCGCGTCAATTTCCTGGGCAAAAACCTGCGACAGGGCACGGCGTAGGATGTCGCCGCCATTACGACAAGGAATAGCGACGGTAATAGAGGGGCGCTCGGTTAACATAAGAATCCTGTGAATCGAATTGCATCACTTAGCACCCCGACTATACCGACTGTATACCACGTCATCCAAGCCGAGAGAAAAAGTCGGGGGGTATTGAGTCCTACCTGCGCGCTTGTGTAAGCTCTCGCCATGTCCCCTGACCCCCCTGGCTCACATCGACCACTCCTCAGCGCGACGGCTCTCTGGCTTGTGCCAGTCATCGTCGTGATGGACTCCCTGTTTGCCGTCGCAACCGCTTCGTGGCGGCCAAACGGCACCATCGAGCATGTACTGCTGGCGTTTTTCGGACTGTGGCTCGCAAGTCTCGCCCTGTTGGGCCTGAAGACGGTGCGCAATCAACTGGGGCAAAGCTGGCGCGAACTCCTGCTGGTCACGGTCCTCTCCCTCGTGGGTTGGGCCGGGCTGGAATGGGGCGCCCATGTGGTGGAGCAACAACGCAATCCCCACGCGGTTTTCCACACCCGTGGTGCCAACATCCGCTACACCCGCCATATCAGTAGCCCCCATGTCGCGGGAATTTCCGGCGTTTCCCACTTCACGACCGGCCCACGGGGCATTCGCGCGGCGACACGGCCAACTGCGCAGCAACACACCCGCATTCTTTGTATCGGCGGCAGTACGACGGAATGTGTCTATCTGGACGACGAAGAGACCTGGCCCGCGCGGTTGGAGAAGGAACTGGGTGGTGCTGACGCGCAGGACGGTATATGGGTAGGCAATGTGGGCATCAGCGGCTTTTATACACGGGAACACCTCGAATTTGTGCAGCAATCCCCGCTGCTGAACGACGTGGCGGTACTGGTCGTCCAGCCGGGCATCAATGACCTGTGGCGCTTTCTGGCACAGGAAGAATACTACACCAATTTCGGACGTTTTGAAACGGTAAACGGACCACCAGAAAGCGAGAAGAAGCCCCCGCCCTATCGTCCACGCTGGACCCGATCACGGATCATTCAGCTTTATCACACCCTGAACGCCGAGCCCCCGCCGTTAGCAATTCAAGAAGGTATCGGCGGCATGGAATACCAAATCCGCCGGGAACGTCGGGCAGCCGCCACGTTGGTCGATGAACTGCCCAATCTTGACGCCGGGTTGACAGGCTATCGCGAACGGATCACGGCGCTCATCACCGAAAGCCAACGACGGGGCGTCCTGGTCCTGTTCACCACCCAACCCGTACTCTGGCAGTCAGAGCTCTCACCCGACCTCGTGGCACGCTGCTGGTTTGGATGGTTGACCGACGACCGCTATTTGACCCTCGGCGCCTTGCGGAGGGCTATGGACCAATACAACACCGCCCTGCTGGATGTGTGCCGGGAATATCGCGTCCCCTGTGTCGATCTTTCCCCCATGAATGGCGACGCGCGGTGGTTTTATGACGACTGCCATTTCACCGAAGCGGGTGCCGTCGAAGTGGCCCGACACATCGCCCCGGAGTTGTCCACCCTAATCGGGGAAGCCCGCCCCTGAGCCCTGCTTCATCCCGGGCTCAGGTGGATCACCCCCCTCCGAATCTGTGACAATACGGGTCCCACCCGGAAGTCAACTTCCTCATTTTCCTGTGCCCTACGTGTGCATAGGGGTGGAATCTGTCAGGCAACCACGGCGGACAACCGCGTTTACTTTATCAGCAGGAGCATATCCCGAATGGCAACGAAAGAATTCCCCCTCACGCCCGAAGAAGTGGCCCCGGTCAACACGGCGCACCGGAAAATCTGCACGGCCCTGCCCGCGCCGTCTTCCGTCCCCACGCTGGAACGCCTGCGTGCCATCGAGCCCCGCAGCATGGGTGGCCAGCCCCCCATCCTCTGGGATCACGGCCACGGCGAATACATCGGCGACGCAGACGGCAATCAGTGGATCGACTTCTCCAGTGGTGTGTTGGTCACCTCCAGTGGTCACGGTCGCCCCGAAATCTGTGAGGCCATTACGGCCATGGCGAAGAAGGGCATGTATTACGCCTATGCCTTCCCCACGGAAATCCGCGCCCAGCTTATTGAAGAAATCCAGAGCTATCTTCCCGAGCCCCTGAAACGGGTCTTCCTCCTGACCACCGGCTCGGAAGCCACCGAATGCTGTATCAAGCTTGCACGGACCAAAGGTATGCAGGTAGGCGGCAAGGACAAGTCGGTCCTCGTCTCCTTCAGCCACGCCTTCCACGGCCGCACCATGGGCTCCCAGTTCGCCGGTGGTATCCCCGGCCTGAAGACGTGGATGGGCGACCTCGACCCCCGCTTTGTCACCGTGCCCTTCCCCGATGGCTACCGTCAGGAAGACATCAGCTTTCAGGTCTTTGAAGACGCCCTCGCCGCCCAAGGCATCAAGCCCGAAAACGTGTGCGGTGTGATGAGCGAAACCTTCCAGGGCTGCAACGCCACGCTCATGCCGGCACCCTATGCCCAGGCCCTCCGCACGTGGTGTGACAAACACCAGGCCGTCCTCATCTTTGACGAAGTTCAGGCGGGCTTTGGCCGCGCCGGTAAGGCCTTCGGCTTCCAGCACCTCGGCGTGGTCCCCGATTTGGCCGCATGCGGTAAAGGCATCTCCGGTGGCACGGCCCTCTCCGCCGTTGTGGGCACGGAAGAGCTCATGACCATGTATGGCCCCGGCGAAATGACCAGCACCCACTCGGCCAATGCCATCTCGGCCGCGGGCGCCCTGGCCAACCTCCAGGTCATCAAGAAAGAAAAGCTCATCGCGCACGCCGCTGGCCTCGAATCCGTCTTGAAGGAAGGGGCTGCGGCTATTGCAGCGGCATCCAAAGGCCGTATCGGTGCCCATGACGCCGTGGGACTCGTCTGCTCCCTCCAGTGCCGCCCCACCGATTCCGGAACCGACCCCGATCCCGATCTCGCGTGGCACATCGTCTAT
>JAUIMA010000312.1 GCA_030432675.1 Candidatus Hydrogenedentota bacterium
GGTTCGCGGGTGTGACTCGAGGATGTCCATGGCGCGGGATAGGGCGATATGAAATACGGAGACCATGGAAACGCCGACGGTATCCAGATACGCGCCACGGGCGTGGTCATTGTCGACCCCCGTCAATTCGCCGCAGCGGAACCATTCCGGGTGGATGTTCACCACCCCGCGTTTCGCGAAGTTGATGCACCGGATCTGCTCCTCGGCGCGGACCTTGCCCTCGTCGTAGTGGCCGTTCACGTTCAGCACACCCGCCAGATGGTCTCCGCCGCCGTCCGGTTCATAGAGCAGGGCGGGGATCCACATGCCGGGGATGGCCTCGTAGCGGAGCTTGCGGATGCGGTAGCCGTGGCCGGTCTCGATGTCTTCCACGTATTCGACCTTTACGTCGCCCTCGGTCCAAGAGGCGGGCACCCCCTTCAGGACGATTTCATCGAGATAACGCTGGCGCAGTTCGGCGGACTGTGTTTCCCAGTCCGCCAGGGTCTCCGGCACCACCAGCGGGGGGACGCGCTCATGGAGATAGGCCTTCACGTCGTCCAATACCACCTCATCAGGCAGGGCGGCGCGTGTCAGGAGTTGTTCCACGGTTTCGGCCGGGGCGTTGAGGCCGAACGAAAGGAAGGCTACGAGAACAACGAAGAACAGACGCATGGGGAAACCTTTCGGGTGGGGTCAATTTTTCCGGACGACGGCGCTCCCAGTATGGGGAATGGAATTCTGCAATCGCAAGAGGGTAGTAAGGGCGAGAAAAACCGAAGGGGTCCACCTGAGTGGGGGGCAATACATTGTGGTAGTCTCATAGGCGATTCGCATGTGCTTGTGTCATCGTTACTCATTTCAGGAGAGAGCCCGATGGGTTATTGTCATATGTTCTACGGCGTAGATCTGAAACGTATTCAAGCCCTTTTTGGTTCCAACGATACGGCATATGTGGACAAGTTGATCGCGGGAATAGGCGACGAACTGAAGGGGAACGACGCATTTTTCGCCGATGCAATTGACGAGGGTACGTGCCCTGCCTCCGAGCAGGCTTTGCGCCATATTGTCGCGGGTACCATCACGGGAGCGAATGCGGAAGCCATGTATGGCTACGTGCTGAAGATAATTTGCGAGCACGAGGGTGAAATGCTCAATGGGGAAGTGTATGCCATTCGTGATCATCCCTACGCGTCGAAACTGGTCGCGTCAGGGCCCCCAATCCCAATACCCGACGACGCGGGAGATTTTCCGGAAATCGGCTATCTCGCCCTCGAGGACATCGACGGGGAGATTGAGCGCATTGACAAGGCGCCGCAACGGGCACGGCGTTCCCTCGCCCTTACCGTATTGAAATGGGCTACCCGGGGGATGCTTCGCCTGCAGATGAGCGACGAGGAAGCCGTGGAGGACATGGCGGCATATCGGGAGTCACTTGTTGAGGCGAAGGAGAAGGGATACAGCATTGTATCGTTCCGTCACTGAGTTTTGCTCAGGGATTCTTAGCAGGATATACGGTCGTGCCGTCCACCGCGACGGTAAACGCGTCCAGTGCCGTGGCAACGGTGGTGTCACCAACCCGGACCCGGGCCGTCTCCCGGTCGTAAGATACGGCAGCGGGCGATTCACCTTGTGCGAGGATCTGGTAGACTGCAACAAATTGTGCGGAAGCACCTTTCAGACGACGCATCACAACGGGGATATACTTAGTGGCAGGTTGGGCCCGTCCCTCGCCCACAAATAGCGCGGCATCGTCGAGGAAGGTCACATGGATGGCCCGGCTCTTTCCGGTGTCTATCGTGAAGGTGCCCGGATTGCTTTCCAGGGCGTGAAGGTCTTTCAGGTGCTGATAGCCTTGCTTCTCTCCGAGCGACGTGGGGGTGCCCGTGGGTAGTCCCGCGAACGTGCCATTCACATGGAGGGGGAGGTCATAGGTATGCTCCACTTCCGAGCGCCCCTGAACGATATCCACAATGACGCCCTTCCGCATCACAAGCGCCCGCTCCAGGGTGACGCCCTCATAGCCACCGTCCAGGGCCCCATGGGTCATGGACCACCCGTCACCCGTCTGAAAATCAATCAGCCGGCCCGAGGCGCGCTTCTGCGTCGTCTGGTCGACCACCACCGTGTTGTGGGCCACGGTCTGGGTGTACCACTCCCGGTGCAGCGGGTTGCCATAAGAGAGCCGTCCCGGGTCGACAACGCGCTGGTCGCCGTGGGCATAGAGCAGGATATCGAGTTTGGCTGCGTGGGTGTGACCACTCGTGCCGGGGCTGTAATTGAAGAAGAGTACCGTCTCCCCCGAGGCATCCCGCAAGATGGCGAGGCCGTCCTCCGGGTCGTTGCTTGTGGCCAGTTGTAGTGGCGCGGCTTCGGTGCCATCAGGGACGTCCTGTCCCCACAACACGGCATAGGGCGATTTTCGTGGAGTGCGCAAGGCGAGAAAGTTCGGGTCCCCGTAACGACGATAGGCGACTTCATAGAAGACCGCCGCACCCTTAATCGAGCTTCGCGAACTGTCGTTGATGGGCGGATAGGTCATGTCGGGGTAGAGGGGTTTGGTCGGGCCTTCGAATAACGAATGCACCACGGGGAGCGCGTAGAGATCAACGCCATTGCGCGCGGCGGCTTCCAATAGATAGAGGTGGGCTTTCATGGCATACCAATGATAGGAGGGAGCCCCTTCATACCACATGCCGCTGGGCAACACCGACTCGCGCATTTGATAGAGGAAGCCATGTTGGGGGTCGTTGATGGCAAAATCGACCATGGCCTGATCACCCAGCAGGAAACCCGTGGCGGCAATGCCGGCGTTGTGCCAGGATTGCCAGTTGGACTTGCTTGCTTTGTAGCGCAGGATGGTGTCCACCATGGGACGGAGCAGGTGGGTGGCGATGATTTCGTGGTCTTCCGCCGAGAAGCAGTCCGCATCATAGACCAGGTCGTAGCCAAAGATGAGGCTGCACAGGGTCACCGACTCATCCAGGGTCTGGGCATAAAGCCGTGCACCCTTGGCGGCCTTTCCATTCTTGAAATCGTGGAGTGGCAGCGACTCATAAAAGGAGGCGTACTCCAGGAGAATTTCGCGCACCCGCGCCGCAAATTCCGGCTTGGGGTCCAGGGCGTAGGCGGTACCCAGCGTTTCAATGCCCCGCATCCAGTGGCTGTGGCGGAAGGTCACATAGACCTCGTCATAGGGATAGCCGCTATAGACGGTCTTACAGCTCTGGCATACGTGACGGGTTGGGTTCTCGGCCTTCAGGCGGCCCCCATCTTCTTTGCAGGTATACCAGTGGGACCACTGTCCGCCCGTTCGCGGGATGTCCAGGTCAGCATTCACCAACTTGGTGGCGCTGTTCACATAGCCTTTTCCGATTTCGGTCGCCCAGCCTTCATTTTCCATGCGCGCACGCGCCTGCTCCTTTTCTTCGGGTAGCAGGTAAACAGGCCCTTGCCGCTCGGGGGCTAGCGTGATTTCGATTTCCTGGGGGACGGGCGCGGTGGCGGCGACGAAGAGAAGACTGAGGGCAGTGAACAACATGGTACTTCCTGATAGGGGTGGGGGGATAGCGGCGGCGTGGGGTTCGCAACCAACTCCGCCATCCTGTAGAATCGAAGGGAAGGCCCCAGGCAGGGTTCCCTCCATCGCTTCTATAACGTCAAAACAAAGGTGTTTCCAGTATGCGTAATTCAGCGGCTTCGGGCAAATTTCTCCTCGTTCTTCCTATCATGTTCTTGGGGGTGTGGGCCCTTTCGAGTAGCGCCCTCGCCCATAGCGGTGCCCATGGCCCTATGACCCCCGAAGACCCTGCCGCCGAAGCCTACATCCACACCTCCCACGCCCATGAAACGACGGGCGAGCCCCACGTGGCGGAGGGGGAAGAAACGGGCCTGGTCCAACTCCACATTATTGACGAGGCCACAGGCGAGCCGACGGCGGGGCGCGTGAACGTGGTGGGCCCTGAGGGACACTACTACGAGCCCGGCGACAATCCGCTGGCCCCGTGGAGCCTTCACCGCGCAGGGAATCGCACGACCAAAGGCCCCTTCCGCTATTACGGTTGGTTTTTCTACTCCGATGGGGAAGATGCCATCAACGTTCCTGCGGGTGAGGTCACCATCGAAGTCTGGAAAGGCTTCGAGTACCGGCCCCTTCGGAAAGTCGTCCATGTAGCGGCCGGCGACACGAAGGCCGTGACCCTCTCCGTATCGCGCACCCTCGATATGGCCGCCCGGGGCTGGTATTCCGGTGACCCCCATATCCACCTGGACCGAAAAGACGACGCCGACACGGCGAAGGTACTGAGCCTCATGTCGGCCGAAGACATTCGCAACGGCTTCATGCTTTCCCTCAATGACGCAAAAACCTTCAAAGGGGTCTTGGAAGATGAAGAGACGCCCCAGCTCCAGGGCATGGGGGCCGCCTCCATCGCCAGCCAGGGGGACTACACCATCAGCTCGGGCTATGAGTACCGCAACACGACCTACGGACACATTCTGCTCATCATGGCCGATGACCTCGTGTTTGGCGATCAGGTCCTGGCAGTAGATGAATGGCCCACCTTCGCCAAGGTCGCCGAAGAAACCCGTCGGCTCAACGGCCGGGCCATCCACGCCCACGGCGGCTATGAAAAAGAAATCTACGCCGATTACATTACCGGTGCGACCGATGGGGTAGAGTTACTCCAGTTCGCCGTCTATCGCGGCATTGGCTTGGTTGGCTGGTATCACATGCTCAACGCGGGCTTCCGCTTTCCCGCCGTGGGGGCTAGTGATTATCCCTATTGCCGGGCCCTCGGTGATTGCCGCACCTATGTGAGGCTCGGGGAGGACACCTCCATGCAGGCCTGGACCGATGGCCTCGTGGCAGGCAAGAGCTTCTTCACGACGGGGCCCATGGTGGAGTTTTCCGTTGACGGGGCCACGCCCGGCGAAACGGTGACCCACGACGAATCCACTGAGACCGTGACCATTCGGCTCACCGTCCGTTCCGAAGTGGCCGCCGTGGGCGCCATTGACGTCGTCGCCAACGGAGCGATCGTCCGAAAGATCCGTCTCGACCAGCAGACACCCGCCTATGAATTGCCCCAGCGCCTCAACTACACCTTCAAACTGCCCCTGACGGAATCCACGTGGTTCGCCGTTCGTGCCCACGGCGAATCCATGGCCGGACTCCCCGATGTCGAAGCCCACACCAACCCGGTCTTCGTGATGAAAGGGGAGGCTCCCATCGCCAATAACGGGTCCGTCGACTGGCTCCTTGCCAAACTCGACGAACGCATCGCCAGCCTGCAGGCGATGGATGACTTCGAAAAGAAGGCCGACGTACTGGCCTTCTTCAACGACTGTCGTGTTCAGTTGGCCGCGAAGAAGCAATAAGGGGAAGTGGGATCGTCGGACGTGCCGCACGATCCCGAGGTGCGAGGGTCGAGGACCCGCCGGAGGAGAGTTCGTGCGAGCGGTACACGGTATTTGCCGCTCGCCAGAGAGTCTCCTTGGAGTGCGTAAGCTTGCTTACGCTTTCATGAAGCAAGCTTGCTTGCGGCGTATGGGAAGGGCACGCGATGCCACCACGACGTCTTCCGTGACGCGTTGCGTCTCACCGCGTCCGTCGGGAGCAAGCTCCCTTATCAAAGTAGCAGCAAGCTGCCACACTCCAGAGAGTCCTCTGTGTCCTGCCCCATAATTTCCCCTTGACACACGGCCTGTTTTGTGGAATTCTATGTATAGACATGCTAGGCATAACGCCTGCGGCAACACACGGGCCATCTTCCTATGAGTGATTCCTTTCAAGCGGACATGACCGAGATGCTGATTCTTCACGTCCTGTCGCCCGGGGCAACCTATGGCTTCGACATCGTAGAACAGGTGCTCGAACGTTCCCAGGGGCATTTGACCTTCAAAGAAGGTGACTTGTATCCCGTCCTCCACGCCATGGAGCGGCAGGGGATGCTGCACAGTTACTGGGTCCAATTGGACGACGAACGGCGCCGAAAATACTACCGCATCACCGCCGAGGGGGCCAAACTACTCGAGGCCCGTCGGGCCCAGTGGAACAATTATGCCGTGGGTGTGGACGGCGTTTTGGGCACACCCCACTGGGGCGACTGCTTCGCATGAGGGCAACCGGGGGACTGCCTCGAAACCAGGCGGATGACATGGACGGAGCAAAGGCAGTGAGCAAAATGAGATACGCACCCTTCGCGGGGCAAGCGCCAATTTCGAGGCTGTCCCGGCAGTACGTCACAACTATAGTGTTTACCGTGCCACGCGATCCGGCCCCGCCGGTTCGTGTGAGGGAAAGCGGCACCTATGTGAGCTCGACCATGGGGATTCAATCGAACCGTTCTCTGGCGTCTAGACGGCTGCCGACATTCCTGTCCGCGAACACCGGACCTCGCAGCTTGGCACCACGTGCGAAGGCAGTCCCTGAGGGCACGTGCCATGCTGTGGGATAAAGACAGCGAGGCGGCTTTTCCGGCGAAGCACCCCCGGGAACCCCAAGGGCTGCGGCAGGACATTCTCGACGAAATCGCAGACCACCTGGCCTGCGCAACAGAACGAGAACACGAACAAGACGAAACGGGCGATGAGGAAACGGTGTGGCGCCGGGTCCTCGACAAATTTGGCGATCCCGACACCGTGGCCCGGCGGCTGTGGTGGGATCAAATGCGGGAGACTGTTATGCGGGAATGGATTCAAACGGGGGTGTTGGCCGTGCTGGCGGTGGCCAGTGTGGCGGGCGTCGCCCTGCTTATCATGATGATGGGGCGTGTGGACATAACGAACCAGGCCATGGAAGCCACCTTGAAGCAGGTGGCCACATCGAACGAAGCCCTAATGCAGGCCCTGGCGGCCCAGCGTGCGGACAACACGGCCCTCCTTAACGCCCTGTCAGGTCTGCCGGCCAGCGAAGATGTCGTCGCGGGCGCCGAGCTCTATACCGTCGAAGTCGTGTTGCGCCGGGGAAGCGCGGAAGGCGCACCGGCCCCGGAGGTGCGCGTCACCTTCGAAGGCAAGGGACCCAGCGACCAGGAGTTGACCCTGAAGCCGGAACCCGATGAAGAGGGCCGGGTTGTCTTCGAGCGCTTGAATCAGGGCACCTACACCCTAATTTTTTATGACCCCCAATCCCAACTCCATGCCCGGGAGCGCATTACCCTCTTTGCCGGGCAGGGCGCCGGGGAGCGGGTCTATGTGGTGCCCGATCTTCACCCCCGACCCATTCACATCGCGTGGGACTTGCCCGAGTATGGCCGTGATGAAGATCTCCTTGTCGGCGCTGTATTGACAGGAACGTGGACCGAAACCGAAGGGGCCATGCGCTGGGTGGCTGAGTCTAACGTGGCGAGCGGACACGCGGGGACATGGGTAATGGGAGAAGGGGGCATGTCGCCGTATCGACGTCGAGCAATCGCCAATATTAATATTGCCCATTTGATTTCCACCCATCAGATCGAGCGCGCTCCCTGCCTGTTGGCGGGAGAAATTCGTGTTCGGGGAACCGTT
>JAUIMA010000313.1 GCA_030432675.1 Candidatus Hydrogenedentota bacterium
TAACCCAAGGAATTGTTATGTCTCTCGTTGTCGCTATCGGCCCGTCCTCCTTTGCGGAGAAAGACCCCACGCCCCTCCGCCTGTTGGAAGATGCGGGCATTAGGATTAAGCCCAACCCCTTCGGTCGCCGCCTGACCGAGCCAGAAATCATCGCGCACCTGGCGGGGGTGGACGGCCTCATCGCGGGCCTGGAACCCCTGAATCGCACCGTACTCGAATCGGCCCATCCCCGGCTCAAGGCCCTGGCCCGCGTCGGTATTGGCGTCGCAAATGTAGACTTCGACGCAGCGGCGGATTTTGGAGTAACCGTTTCCAGCACGCCCGACGGACCGGTCGACGCCGTGGCGGAAATGACGCTGACCGCTCTGCTCACCCTCGCACGACAGCTCTTCCCCACCAATGCGGCACTCCATCGTGGGGAATGGGTCAAGTCCATTGGTCTGGGCCTCCGGGGTGCCACCGTGCTCTTGATTGGCTATGGCCGCATCGGGCGACGGACCGGCGAACTTCTGCAGGCCTTCGGGGCCCAGGTGCTGGTCTGTGATCCCGCCGTAAGGGAAGATGCGCTGCCCGAGGGTATCCGCGCGGTGACACTGCGCGAAGGGCTGGGACAGGCCGATGCGATTTCCCTGCACGCCAGTGGCGAAGACTGTATTCTGGCCGCACCCGAGTTTAAGCAAATGAAACCAGGCACCCTGCTCTTGAACGGCGCACGGGGTGGGTTGGTGGAGGAATCGGCCTTGCTCGAGGCCCTCGATTCGGGTATCGTTGCAGGGACGTGGTTTGATGCCTTCTGGGAGGAGCCCTACCACGGGATACTCACCGACTATGAGCAGGCCCTCCTTACGCCCCACGTGGGTACCTATACCACACAGTGCCGACTTCAAATGGAAAGTGAAGCGGTGAAGAACTTAATGCGAGACCTCGGTCTCCAGGAGACGTAGTACGTGATTGCCGCAAAACTTGCCGACTGGCGCCAACATTTTTCGGGCCCCGTGTGGACCCAGGCCTTTGAGTTTCTCGAACAGCTTCCCAAGGACAGCGCCGACAACGACGGCCTCGTGTCTATTGATGGAGATACCTTGCTGTATCGGGTCATGTCCTACCCCACCCGTGGCCCCGAAGGCACGACGGTGGAGGCCCATGAAAAGTACATCGACATCCAGATGTCCCTGGAAGGTGCCGAGGCCATTGACTGGTTCAGCCGCGACGGCCTGACCCTGAACAAGGCCTATGATGCGGAAAACGACTACCTTCTCTTCGACCGGCCCGACCACGTCACGGGAACGGTGTTCAATCGACCCGGCTACTTTTCGGTCTTTTACCCCGACGACGGACACACCGCCCAGCAGTTGGTCGGCGACACCCCCACTCCCGTGCGCAAGGTGGTCATCAAGGTCCTGCTCGACGCGGTGTCGGCGTAGGTGACTATCGAAAGCAGCCGATGAACATCGCCATGATACCCGCCCGCATGGGCAGTCAACGTCTGAAGCAGAAAAACCTGCGGGAACTCGGGGGAATCCCCACCATCGTGCGGGCCATCCGTAAGTGCCAGGCCGCCGATTGCTTCGATGAAATCTGGGTGAACTCGGAACATGACGCCTTCGCCGCCCTGGCCGAGGAGGAAGGGGTTCGCTTCCACAAACGGCCCGAAGCCCTGGCCAACAACACGGCCACGAGCGAACAGTTCGTCCACGAGTTTCTTCAGCAGCACCCCTGCGAACGGGTCTTTCAGGTCCACTCGATTGCGCCCCTCCTCACGGCACCCCAGGTGGCCGAATTCGTCCATGCCATGACCAACGGCACGATGGATACCCTCCTCAGCTGTACCCACGAGCAGATCGAATGTGCGCTGGATGGCGTCCCGGTAAACTTCAGCTTCACCGAGAAAACCAATTCCCAGGAACTGCGTCCCGTCCAACGTATCAGTTGGAGCATCACGGGATGGCGGCGCAGCACCTACCTCGAAGCCTTTGAAACGGGTAGAACCGCGACCTACGCCGGGGAGGTGGCCTTCCACACCCTCGACCGTCTCGCGGGCCATATCATCAAGACGGAAGAGGACCTCCAGATCGCGGAAGCCCTCCTCCCTCTGCGCGAAGGCGCCTGATCGCGCCCGCCACTTGCCCCGTAGGGTGGGCACCCGTTAGGCTGTGGGAAACCGATTAACCCACAAGGAAGTTCTCATGTCCCCTTTCACTTGCCTGTCGCTCGTCGCGCTGTTACTGACCAGCGTGGTCGCCGCCGTCGCCGAGGAGAATACGCCCTATCCGCTCTGGACGGGCCCCACGCCCTTTCCGGCGGTAGCCGATATCCCTCCGTTACCTGGGGTGACCCATCATGTCATCCACGAAGCGGTCACCGGCGAATATCAATTTCTATTGGGTACCGCCCTGGCCTTTCATGAAGGCACCCTATGGGCCAGCTGGGGCAACAGTCTGGTCGACGAAAATGACGACGGCTCCGTCATGGCGGGACGCGCCTCGGAGGATGGTGGTGAGACCTGGGGCGACTTCCAACCCATCGCCCCCGGCGCGCCGGGTCCCGACTCCCACAGCCACGGCGTTTTCTTCAATCACAACGAGCAGCTCTGGGCCTATGCCGCCCGGGCGGATTATGTCGCCGGTGGGACGGGCTACCCCAAACTGCGCACCGAGGCCTATCTCCTGGACGGAGCGCAATGGGTATCCAAGGGCATCGTGGCAGAAGATCTCTTCTGGCCGTTGACCGAACCCCAACCCATGAAAAACGGCCACTACATCATGGGCGGCCTCATTGTGGATCACGAGCAGGACTGGCCCAACGCCGATGCGGCGGTAGCCCTCTCCGATGGCGACAATATTTTGCAGTGGAAACCCATTTTGATCCCCCGCACGCCCGGAAAAAAAATCTGGGGCGAAACGGCCCTCATCGTGGAGGAGGAGCGCATCACCGCCCTGGTCCGCTATGGCGAAAAAAAACTCACTCTGGTCTCCTTCAGCGACGACATGGGCAAGACCTGGAGCACCCTGCGGGAAAGCAACCTCCCCAACGCCAACTCCAAGATCTATGCCGGAACACTGAGCACGGGCCATTGGTACGCCATTCTCAATCTGGAAAACCGGAACACCCTGGCCATTGCGGTGGGTGCGCCGGGTGCCCATAGCTTCTCCCGGGTCTGGACCATACGCACCGGCGCCTCTCACCAACCCCGCAACGCGGGCCGGGGAAAACACCCCCAGTGGTCCTATCCCTATGCCATCGAAGCCAAGGGAAGTCTCTATGTGGGCTATGCCATTTCGAAAGAAGACGCCGGATTGTCCATACTACCTGTAGACCAACTCATCGCAGAATGAAAGGGCGGCACGATGGAAGAATTAGACAAAGGATTGGAAATCGCAGCTCCGGGAGAAGTCCAGCGAGATGCCTTGTTGCGTTTCCACGCGCAGATTCGTCAGTGGGATGTGGCCCTCCCCGACGTCAAGCCCCTGGTACTCGATTTTGGCCTCAATGATTTTCCAAACACAGGGTTGATTGAATATTGGATCGCCAATGAGATGGACGCGGGCTATTGCGCGAAGTATCTCTTCGTCTTTGACGGTCAATCCTGTCCCATGCATTACCACAAGACCAAGCACGAGACCTTTTTCGTGGTCCGTGGCCTGCTCGATGTGAACTACGACGGCGTACACCACCCCCTCCACCCCGGCGACGTGCTCCCCATCGAAGTGGGGCGCGTGCACGGCTTCACCGGGCGGGGGCCGGCCTTGCTGCTGGAAGTATCCAAGCCCTGCGTCATCGACGACAACTACTTTGAAGATACACGCATTCCCATTGGCGGGAACTACCAACCATGAACTCAGATTAACCGCGAGTTAGATTTTCGCGCTGACATCGTGAATAACCAGTCGCTCTTGCGGCGCACCCGTAGGTGTGCCGCCCTACGAGTACCGTGCCTTCTTAATCCAAAAGCAGCCCATACCCGACGGCTCAAATCATCTACGGATGGAGTTAAGCTGATTATAACGAGTTTTCGAAGGTCTTCCGCAAGACTTCGTAGTTTCTAGAACCATGGGCGCCTGCCAGCACCGAGAACCGGACGTGGCGAAATCGATTCGCAAAGTCTCCGCTTTCACCCAGATAGTGGTAAAACATATCTGCCACGACGTAGGGACTGTTACAGAACACGCCGCAGCCCCATGCACCAAGAACCAATGCGTCGCATCCCATTTCCGCGAAGAGGGCGAACACTTTTCCACCCCGCTCGTGAATTATTTCCTTGAGACGCTTCGCAGCCACCTGGTCACCCGGCTCTACAAATCCCGCGTAAGGCGCGGGACTCGTCAGTATATCTACAAGATATGGCGCTACCAGCGGGGTGCCGTTGTCTTCCTTGAAAACAGGGCATGACGGCGAATAGATCATCCGGTCGCTGTACATGGGATCTTCCTGCTCGTGGTGAAATCGGTAGTACTCTGGACATTCCACAAGACTGGCATACAGAGCACTGCTTCGGGCGATACTCTCCTCTTGTGCCGTAGCACCCGCCAGAAAACGGCCCCCAGCGCTCAATGCCGAAGCGAAATTCAAGACACCAATACGCTCGAATCTGTCCGACGATACCAACGCGCGCGCGCCGACCAGCGTCGTTTCGCTGCGAAACTCAATGGAAGCCCGCTCGAACCTTCCCGCCTTACCCAGCACCTTCTCTTTCAACTCGGCCAACGAGTCCGGGGCGTGATACGTCGTCTCGGCGATACACCGGCGAACCTCCCGCGCCACTTCAACCTGCCGACCATCACCATTGGTATAGTTACCGAGCCTGATAATTTCGAGCGTATCTTTCGCGACTTCTATCATATCATTCGAACCTCATCTATGAAGCGCCCGTCTTGTATAACACACTCCTTTGGCGCACGTGGATGTGACTCCGAAGGCGGATTATATCGATACTGGCGTTGTGCTCGGTCAAGTTAGTTGCAAGACATGACACGACCAGAGTATGGGGTGCCCGCGAACTCGCACACAAGTAGAGCGCCCCCGCTCAACCCTCAAATACGATCTTCGCCAGATAGATACTCGTCTTTTCCTCGTGGGAGGAATAGTAGGTCATCCACAAGACGTCGTCGTGCCATACAAAGCCCGGATAGCTCGTGTCGCCCCCACTGGGCAGGGTCAAGACGGGCTTGAGGTTAGTCTCTGTCATGTAAGCAAATTCGGTCGTGGCTTTCTTCACGTAATTGCGATAGCCGGCCCACATTGTGCCGTCAGGCAGGCGAATAAAGTCGGGCCCGCCCACGCGAATGCCCGTGTTGCGCCAGTTCCAGTCGGTGTAGGGCGGACGGCTCTTGCCGATATAGGCTCCCTTATCACTCTCTTCCCGGCGGGCGAGGAGCATCATGGTATCGTCGGGAAGGAAGCGGGCTGTCACTTCAAAGCGATTACCCGTAATATCGAGTGCCGTGCGGATCTTAAAATTCACACCGTCGTCACTCACATAGAGCAAGAGGCTGCGGGGCTTGTCCTCGCCGATGATGTAGTGATTGGAAACGCCCCAGGCCTTGCCCTCATGCCACGTCACCCGCCAGAGCCAATCCCCCTCGCTGCAAACCCGCTGGGGTGCCGACCAGTCCGTGCCATTCTTAGAGAAGGCCACCCGGGGCTGGCGACCGACCAGTTCCTTCCCTTCATAATCCGAGCCGCCCATGACCAGCATGAGTCGCTTGTCGGGCATGACGGAAATCTTGGGGTCCCGCAGGTCGATGCTTTCCTCCGTGAGGTAGCCACAGGATTCCCACGCGGCCCCATCCTTCGAGCGGATGACCCGAATGGCCCCATCGCTGGGCACGTGATTCTCGGCCTCCCGGAAGGTAACGTAAAAATAGCCGTCATGACGGATGATATCGGTGAAGGCGTTGTGATTGCCTTCATCCCAGATCCGTGTTGCCGACAGCAGCTCGGGTTTCTTGGGAAGGGGCGGCACAAAGGGGGGCCGCACCATCGATTTCGGTTTATTTACCCAGGCATCCTCCCCATAGAGCCCGACTTGACTCAGGTCGATGGGCTGGAAACCCAAGGCCAGCGCGGGAGAGTCGGCCCGCAACGTGAAGTCACCGGCTTCCGCGTCGACGAAGCCCGGATTCGCGATAACGCTATGACGGTCGTGACCGGCAGCCTGCCACTCGGTAAAGGTTTTGTCCTTAAACATCACGGGTCGGCCACTGGTGTCCCAGTAGATATTGTGGTCCAGGGTGAAGTTGTTGTTCTGCCAGTTACTTCCGAGCAGCTGGCCATTGTTGAAATAGACGATGTTCCGTTCAAAAAAGAAGGAGTTGTGGTCTTCATTCCGGGTTCGAATAACATTGGGCGTATGCGAAAAGGCGAAGACATTGTTCACCACCCGGTTGTCCTTGCCATAGTGCTGGTGGAAGCCCCCTGTCCGTGTGTTGTAGACCACGTTATTTTCCAACACGATGTCGGTGCTGCCCTCGTCGGTGTAAAGGCCCCAGCCGCCGTAGAGTCGTGGGTGAGAGATGACTTCATGGACCAGGTTATTCTTCACTTCGGTGCCGGGTGAAACGCCCAACAGGTAGACACCCCCCATGTCATTGAGTTGTCCCCGACCGATGTGGTGAATGTAATTGTTGTTAATCCGATTGTGATGGGCCGAACTGGGCTGATAGCCCCATGACCAGCCGACCGAAACGCCCGTGTAGCGAAAGTCTGCGATTTCATTGTGGGTCACGTCATTGTGCGAGGCCCGTCCAATCCAGACCCCCACGGCTTCGCGCCACACGCGCCCACCATCGTGGAGGTAGTTGTTGTCGACCACGTTGTAGTCCGCTGCGTGGGCTGCCGTTTCGGGGGAAACCACTTCGCCAATGCGCACCCCCCCTGCCCCCAGATCCGTCAGCTCGTTACGCCGCAGGGTGATATGCTGAGAACCTGCGCGCAGCCAGACACCATAGGTGCCCACGTTGGCAATGCGGCTGTCTTCCAGGGTGCAGTAGCGTGCCCCCGTGATCTCAACGGCGGCGTTGACCTTGACCGCCGCCTGGGCGTCGCTGTGGCCCTCGGGCGCGATAGGAAATTCACAATGGCGCAGATCGAGTCCGCTGAATTGAAGATGCTCCACAAACTGCTGGGAGGCGGGGTCCCCCTGAAGCAGAATGAGCTGGTCCGTCTGCGGGATGGTCGCCTGGAAACCTTCGAGGGATTCGCCGGGCAGGGGCACGTAAAAAAGTTTGTCCGCCTCGTGATTGGCATACCATTCGCCCGGCGCATCCAGGGCCTCGAAGAGATGCTCGATGTAATAACGCTGTTCCGTCTGCCACCGGCAGAATGGATAACGCGATGGCCCGGTGAATTCCACGACCTGATTCTCCCAATCGACCGATTGGACCCGCATGAGGGAAGTGGTCCAGGAATTGAAGGCCACCACGATGGCATTGCTGTCAAGCGAATCCCATGGCTGAA
>JAUIMA010000314.1 GCA_030432675.1 Candidatus Hydrogenedentota bacterium
GTGGCACGTTTTTCATGATCGATGGACCTCTTTCGGGTCATTACGTTCCCAAAAGGGGCGACGACGTTCGAAGATAATGTGTTGAGGAACGCATAGAGCTTCACCTGAGAAGACAGGGGTAGCTGTTTGCTTTTAGGCAGGAATAGAAAGGGCAGGGGAATGTCAGAATCAAATGGAAATGAAGACGGAGGGTGGGGGATGAAGCGATGGGTTGTCTTGTTGATCCTGGTTTGTTGGGGGGGGCAGGCCATTGGCTACTGGGGTAGCGAGATTTACGCCAACGAACGACCGGGGAAAGAGCGGGTGGAGCGTGAACGCCGCTCGCTCTTCAGTAATATTTCTCCGGAATTAATCCAGGAAATAAAAGAACGGGCTGCGGCAGTAGAGCGGGCGAAAGCGGCGGGCTTGAAGGCGGGGCAAACTGCGGAAAGTGAATAGGGGCAGAGACGGCAGGGGACAGTTGACCGTGGAAAGCGAGTCGATCACCAGAGTACCAAGGTCACTGTCGTCCTTCAAAAATTTCTCAGGCCAAAATATCCCTAATCACGTGTCCGTGCACATCCGTCAGGCGGCGCTCGATGCCGTTATGGTAAAAGCTCAGGCGCTCGTGGTCCAGTCCGAGCAAGTGCAAGATGGTGGCATGAAAATCATAGATGGTCGCCACGTTCTCCACTGCCTGATAGCCAAACTCGTCGGTGGCCCCATAGCTGTAGCCCGGCTTCACCCCGGCACCCGTCATCCAGACGGTAAAGCCCGCTGGGTTGTGGTCCCTGCCGCTGGCACCCTTCTGGAAGGTGGGCATGCGGCCAAACTCGGTGGTCCACACGATAAGGGTGTCTTCCAGGAGACCCCGTGCCCGCATGTCTTTGATGAGCCCGGCGGCTGGTCCATCGAGGATGGGCGCGTGAACGTCGTATTGCTGTTTCAGGCTTTTGTGCCCGTCCCAGTTGCCCACGCCCTCGCCCATGGCGTAAGCGCCGTTGAAGAGCTGGACGAAGCGCGTGCCCTTTTCGATGAGGCGGCGCGCCAGAAGGCAGTTCTTTCCGAAGCCCGCCTTGACTTCGTTGGGGTCGTCGATGCAATAGAGTTTCCGGGTTTCCGGACTCTCGTTGGCGAAGTCGCTCATGGAGGCGGCTTTGAGCTGCATCTTCGCGGCAAGCTCATAGGAAGAAATACGCGCGCTGAGTTCCGTGTCGCCGGGGAAGCGCTCGAGATGTTTGTCGTTGAGGAAGCGCAGGAAATCCCGCGTGGCCTTCTCGTCGCCGTCTTTGATGTAGCTCGGCGTGGCCAGATTGGGGATGGGCTTCTGGGCATTGAAGGGAACACCCTGGAACACGGCCGGGAGAAAGCCCGAGGCCCAGTTGTTGGGGCCGGATTGGGGGACGCCACGGGGATCGGGAATGGCCACGAAAGCGGGCAGATCATTTGCCTCGCTACCGAGGGCGTAGGAGGCCCAGGCACCCATGCTGGGGAAACCATCGAGGGTGAAACCCGTGCTCATCTGGTTTTCTGCGGGACCGTGGGTGTTGCTCTTGGCCGTCATGGAGTGGATGAAGGTGTAGTCGTCTGCCATGGCCGCCAGGTTGGGCAGCATGTCGGAAACCATTTTGCCCGATTCGCCCCGGGGCTTGAAGTCCCAATAGCTCTTCGTCAGGTTGCCCTGCTCGCCTTGGAAAGTGACCAACTTGTCGCTTCCGGGCATGGGCTGGCCGTGGCGTTTGATGAGCTCCGGCTTGTAGTCCCAGGTGTCGACGTGAGAGCACGCGCCCGAACAGAAAATGACGAGGACGTTCTTGGCTTTCGGCGTGAACTGGGGCGCCCGTGCAGCGAGGGGGGCCGAGGGCTGAATCATCGGGCGAATGGGATCCAGGGTAGACGCGGCCGCCTTGCCCATGAGGCCTTGCTCGGCAAGGAGTGCGGAAAGGGCAATGCCGCCCAGGCCCGCGCCCGCGCTCTGCAGGAAGCCACGGCGGTTTAGAAGGTGTTGTCCGTCGGGATAGATTTCATCTGGGGTCATTGATATATCTCACTCTCTCAGGGCCACTGTCTCTCTGTAGGGTACCAGAAAGGGACCGCTCAGGGCACATGGTGATTGGGGTGGCGAAACGGTCGGAATGGCGGTTCCATTGGGTGGTGCGGAAAGGGGGAGAGGGTGGGCTGCCAAGACGCACGTCGTTGTGTTGAGCGCGGAGGAGTTGAACCACGAATGGACACGAATTCAACGCTTGATGCCTAAGTCCCCACGGTAACGCCTACGGTACCGCGTCTGCGGGACACCAGCTGTGTCACGTACGTGGGACGCAGAGAGTTGCCAGCGGTTTCGCCCGCATTCGGTATTGCCGCCCGCCTACGGCGCGTCTATGACCCGCAGAAAGTATGCACTTCTGCAAAGGATTGTAGTAGCGAGGGTGTGGAGTTCTACATTCTCTGCCCGAAGGGTCTACATCGCCCTCAGGCGCAGGAAAACAACGCGTGTCCGTGTCCTAGCCCTTAAGGAGTGGCAAGCTTGAGGTGACGCCACTCGAATCTACAAATTATTGCTTGGCTCAGTAGAGGAGAGAAAGTTCACCATGCTCTTGTTCAGTTCGAAAAGGTCGTTTTTCATAATGTCGTCCATATGCATGTTGTCGGAAAACCAACCGTAGAATTCTCTATGTAGCTTGGTGTAGGTATCCGAAAAGGTGCCGAAGACGATGCTCTCGTCAATGAGACTGAGTTTGATTTTGTTCTGGATTCCTTGAAAAAAATTGAAGATGTATACAAGTGAGCGCCGGAGAGATACCTCTTCTTTTAATCGCTTATAGATATCATCTTTCCCTATGTTACTTTCCTGTTCCCAGAAGACTCGAAGCACATCACGAAACTCACGATACTCAACACTGTCCCAACGCTCAACTTGTTCAAAAGTGTATCTCTCTTTCAATCCTTGGATCTGTGACTGAATCGAATTTTCGATTAGTGTGAGTTTTTCATCGACTACCGTCGTTCTGGGATCGGACTCAATCGTTACAGATCTCTTTGAAAAGTCATTTGAAACGATCGAATACTTCCACTCATCTTCATCGACTGACTGGATTGTTATGACATTGTCGTTAATCATTTGATACAACTGTCCGAGCAATTCAGATTTCGTGAACTCCTCATCGACGTAATATAGGTCTTCAAGCAGTCTAGTCTGTGTTCGAGCCCCACCTTTCAACAACTCTTGCGCAATTTTTAGCTTCAACTTGTCAAGACTCTTAACGGTTTTTTCTTTTGAGTAGCTTATATATAGGGCAGCAGTCGAAACGACAACACTAATTCCGGCGGTAATCGGTGCAAAAAAGGTGATAACTAGTTCCATGAGTCCCTCTTTCTAGCAGACTTAAGCGAAGAATCGGCATGACTTCAAATTTCTGTTCAGAAAACTATAGCGTAAAAAATGGAATTCAATGCAGAATTCGCCCTTTCATTCCACTAACTTACTTCCCAAGTATAGAGTTTTTGCCTTCCAGCGAGCGTTTCGACCAACCAAATCTGGTCTTCCCCTTGTATGGAATGGACTACAACTTCAGCGAATAAAGAAAAGAAAAGAGTTCTAACGAGTTCAAGCTCTCTATCGGTGCTATTCGACGATGTCGGCGCGACAGGACTCGCGTCAAACTTAATGCCGTGACGTTTGGATGATGTTGTCAATGGTATGATAAACCTGACAATGGCTGTCGTTTCGTCAATTATATAGCGCTTTCCAACTGCTTGTTGCTGAGTGCAAAGGCTATCGGCTCTGAAGCGTCCATTCGCATGAAGAATCGAATATCCACCAAAGTACTTCGATATCATTTGAGCTATCTTCTTAATGTATTGGAGGTCATTCTCGGTTTCTTCACGTGGGATGACGCGATGAAAATTTGACTCATCCAGCAATTTCAATTGCTCTTCGAGACTGTCGCGATAGAACAGTCTGTCCAAGCTCAACTTGAGTAGATCTTCGCGGGTAAGTGGCATGAGGAACTCATACATCAAGATACTGTCATAACTGACTCGTTGGTACGTTGGAAGTATCTTTTCTTTTTGACTCGTTCGTTCTATGAAATCTGATTCAGATAAATAAACGAAATGTGGCGCCACGTTGTATTTGTCATTTACTTTCGTGATGACACTGCGAACCTGTTTCTTCAGGTACGTCTCAGCAGTGTTTGGCTTCCATTCTGTGGAGGCACACATCTCATCCAAGCTAAAACTCTTTTGGGATTGAGCATGATTGGAAAGAAATGCGTAAGCCTTTTTTTGTCTATCAGTGTTTGCCATGACATCCCCCGCTAAAAAAGTTGAAATAGTAGAGTTAGTGCTGTGCTCAAGGAGTTCTAGTGCATAGTTAATTGCAAGATGTGAGTATGGTGCCAGAACGTTTAGAATTCAAGTTGAATGATCGAGCGTTCTCCGGAAAATTCAATTCGTAAGTCCGATGTCCAATACCTCGGCAGGGAGTGCGGAAAGGGCAATGCCGCCCAGGCCCGCGCCCGCGCTCTGCAGGAAGCCACGGCGGTTTAGAAGGTGTTGTCCGTCGGGATAGATTTCATCTGGGGTCATTGATATATCTCACTCTCTCAGGGCCACTGTCTCTCTGTAGGGTACCAGAAAGGGACCGCTCAGGGCACATGGTGATTGGGGTGGCGAGACGGTCGGAATGGCGGTTCCATTGGGTGGTGCGGAAAGGGGGAGAGGGTGGGCTGCCGAGACGCACGTCGCTGCGTTGTGCGCGGAGGAGTTGAACCACGAATGGACACGAATGAACACGAATAAGGAGGGGGCGGGAGGGCCGGCGGTGCATTAAGAGGTTAGTGGTCGTTGGGGATTGGAATTCCACTTCTTCGGCCCGAAGGGCCTACACAGCTATCAGCCCTGGGCAACGCCCAGGGTAAGTAGTATCCCAGCATCCTCGCCCTGAAAGGGCATCACAGCGGTCCAATCCAGTAAAAGCGGCACTACCACGGAAGGCACGGAATTACACGGAAGATATAGATAGAGAAGTCATCGTCGCGGGAGCAATCAAAGACGTACGATGTTTCGCGCGCTCTACGCAGACTTTGGTCCATCCCTATTCGTGTTAATTCGTGTCCATTCGTGGTTCAACTCTTAATGCCACCAGCGTAAGTTCTGCCTGCCTGCTGGCGGAACTGGTTCCGTTCACTACCGTACGAGGGCCACCACTGCCGGTACAGCCTCGCACCCGTCGGTACACGTCATTTCATGGATAGTTCGCTGCGGACTATCCGTTATACGTGCTACTGCTTCGGCTACTTGCGGGAGGCAGTCCCACCTCCTGCCTCAATTCAAATACAAAAATTCGTTCGTGTTATAAATCGCGCGGCAAAACAGGTCGAGGCCGTGCTCCGCGATGAAGGCCGCCGAGGCTTCCCGTTCTTCCGCGTCGGGGGCGCGGTTGTAGGCGAGCACGAAGGCTTGCTCCGCCTGGGCCACGGGCTCATCGGCTGCTTCGGCGAGGCGCTCGGCGAAGAGCTTGGCCTGCTGCATCATGAAGGGGCTGTTCAACAGGTTGAGGGCCTGCAAGGGCGTGGTGGACATGGTGCGCTTGGGCTGGTTCTGGGCGCCGTCGGGACAATCAAAAATCCCGAAGGTCTCGTCCTGCTCCATGCGGGGTTTCATCTGGTAGATCATGCGGCGCCATTCGGCGGGGCCAAACTCGACCTTGGGGTCGTAGACCCGCACGTAGTTGTCGTTGGGCTTGAAGACTTCATAGCCGGGTCCGCCCATGGCGAGATCGAGGACGCCGCTGGTTTGCAAGACCGTGTCGCGGATGGGTTCGGCTTCGAGGCGGCGCGGGGGGAAGCGCCAGAGGTAGAAGGTGCCTGCGTCGATGGTCATGGCGTCGGGGCGAGGCGTGCTTGATTGGCGGTAGGTCTGAGAGAGCAGAATGCGCCGGTGTACCGACTTGGGCTTCCAGCCGTCCTGGATGAAGGTGAGGGCGAGCCAATCGAGGAGTTCGGGGTGGCTTGGCCGGGAGCCCATGGCGCCAAAGTCGCTCGGCGTCTCCACGATGCCCCGGCCGAAGTGGTAGTGCCAGATGCGGTTGACCATGACCCGGGCCGTGAGGGGGTTGTCGGCGTCGGCGATCCAATCGGCGAAGGCCACGCGCCGCGCTTGCTCCGGCGTTTTCGACGCCAACTGGAGGGGTTCACCGACCTGATTAATGCCGCCAGGGTTCACGGGGTCCCGCTCTTCCATGGGGTCGCCGCGATAGAGGAAATTGGTGGGCTCGGCCTCCACGAACTTGCCGCCATAGATGCGGGGAAAGGAGAGAAGTTCCTTGTGCTCTGCTTCGAGGGCGGGCTTCTGGGACGCCAAGGCAGTCAGCCGTTTCCGTTCGCTTGTGTCCAGCCCCACCGTGGCAAATTCGGCAATGGTGCTTACCCGCTCGCCGAAGGGTGCCCGATCCAGGGAGGAAGCCACCCGTTTCCAGGTGCCGTCCGGTGCCAGGGCGTCGATGTAATACTGGGTGGCCAGGCGGTCATCAAACCCGCCCTTCCGGTCCCGCGCCCAAACGATGCGGTCGATACTATGGGCTTCGCTGAAGTCGACCTGGGCCCAGGCTTCCCCTTTTTCGCCGGGAATCCAACTGAAATCGTTGCCCACTTTGCCGTCATTCAGGTGGATGGTCTTGTGCTTGGTGTTGTCCGTATACTGACTGGAAGCGCTCGGTGTGGCGCCTGCGCTGGCGAGGGCCACATTGGTCGGGCTCTCCCCGGCGGAGAACACTTCCAACTCGTCGATGCACACATCGTTGCCGTTGTTGGTGCCTTGGACCGTAATGCGGACGGCTGTCGCCTCCACCGGCGCAAAGTTCTCTTCGTTCAGCCGGGCGTTTACCGCAGCCCGCAATTGGGGACGGAGTACCGGCATGGCGGGTGCGGCTTCATCTTCCGCCAGGGGCTGGATTGCAATCAGGTCGGTGCCGACGATGCGGCCCTCTTTCAGCGGGCGCAGGAGTATGCGTGCGGTGCGCTGGAGGGTGTGAATGCCCCCATCGTAGAAGCCACTCCATTCCCAACCCTTGGTCACGTCGTCTTCTTGGGACGCCGTCTTGTGGGTATTGACCGTGGCCAACGTCGTCTGGTCTTCCGTGGTTGCGAGGTCGCCATCCTGATCCAGGACGAAGGCGACGGACTCACTGCGGTCCTGCCCGGCAATCCAGGAAAGCCAGATCTGGTGCCGTCCTGTTGCGCTCAGGTTCCACGAAAAGAGGTCGGTGTTTTCTCGCCCTTCCCAATAGAGATAGGATTCCCCGGGGGAATACTCATCCTTGTCCACACTGGCCCGGCCCAAGGGGCGGCGGAGGAGGGAAACACTGGGCGCGCCTTCCAGCTGGAACAGGGGGCCGTCGTCATCGATGCAGGTGAGCTCCGTGTTCGCCCGCGGCCGGAAGGTGGCCAGTTCCCCATCGATG
>JAUIMA010000315.1 GCA_030432675.1 Candidatus Hydrogenedentota bacterium
CCTGCCCGAGCGCACTACCCCCGGAAAGGCTGAGTGACGTGGCGCGCAAATCGGAAAGACCGGCACAACAATCCTGCATAGCCGACAGGTCGCTCTCAACGAAATCGGCCGGCACGCCGAGACCTTCCGAGAGCCCTACGATTCCATCCTGCGCTTCGACTTCGAGATAGGTGATGGAAATCTTTCCATCGAAGTAGAGCGCTACCTGGAAGGTATTTGTCGTGTTTGCTCCCCACTCTGGGACGTTCTCATAGGTAACCACCATGCGGTCCGTCAATGCGAGAAGACTGATCGACCCGCCTGAAATCGGCAGCAAGTCATCGAAGAGCATGGAAATACGTGGCTGAGAGAAGTGATCGGCCAGACTTTCGGTATAGTCGGTATCGCCGGTATCGAAGGTAATGTAGCCATTGCTACCCACAAAAAAGCTGGTGTATGCCTGACCGTATAAAAACACCGGGTTCGTAGCAGACACTTCAATCGAAGAGTCGTCCGAAAGATTCAAAATGGTGCCACCCGTCGGATCAACCGGCAGACTGGTCGCCTCAACGCGGCAGGCTGTATATCGACTGCTTGACCCATCCGGTGTGAACGTGAGTGTCATATTGTCGAGATCATTGTCCAGACCGCTGAAGCTCTCAGTAAGGTACTCCCCGCGCTCTAAGGTAGTGAACTCGTAAAAACTGCCGCCGTTGTCATCTACCAACACGTTTCCAGCGGCGTCGGTCACTTCTACGGTATAGAAGTACGGTGTCAACTGCGTCAGCCCTAGAAGGCGAATCACGTGGCCAGATGCGAGCTGCCCCGTCGCGGTGCTGGAAAGATCGCCAATACGGGTACCAAAGCGAATCAGTGCCGTTGCGGGTTCGTCCGTATCGAACGAAACAATGGCCGATACGCCCGAGATTCCCGTGACCGTCAGGTTGCTTATGACAGGCGTCGTGCAATCGATTTCTGCGCTGTCGGTGGCTGTAGCCGCCCCGGTGCTCCCATTATCCGCATCCAGATAGGTTACGTCGAGGGTGTCACCGTCGTTGGCCTCCAGATTTCCGTTGCCAACGGAAGGTGCGGCGTCTGACGTGGTCAATTCCGCAGAGAACACGCCCGTGGCATCGATTTCGTCAAGTGTCAGTGTTTCATCGTCGCCCGACGTGCTAACCACCTGGACCGCTACGCTCCCCTCCCCGGCGATATCCAGATCGGCGACCTCAATCGTTACCGTGGCACCACATGCGTACGACGCTGCATCAAAACGAACACGGCCCGCGCTGACCACACAAATGTTTTCAGGCGTGTCGAAACCGTCCGTTACCGAAAGCGTATTGCTGGAGACAGAAACGGCCGACAGCCCCAATCCCCTTTCCGCGAAGCCGTTCCAGAGTTCGCAGAGGTTCTCACCGCCATTGTTAATGATATCCGCTTGCAGAATGGCGTCTCGGCCGTCTATAAAGCCAGGATCTGCGGGAGTCAGTTTCAGACCGTCCACCACCAGTTGCAACATGATTTCATTGCCCGCGAATCCGTGCTTTTCCAGCAGCTTCCCCCGGACAACCCAAAGAATCTGGCTCCAAACAGAGCCCACTCCGTGGGGAATACTTACACCGTCAATATCCGAAAAGATTTGTGGATTAACCGAAGGGTCTGTGGAATAGGGAAACGGGCGAATGCCGCCGCCGTTCGGTCCCATCCCGAAAAGGTAATTACCAACCGCGTGGGGTGCCGCCGGATCGTCCCCTTCCCGTGCCAGAAGCGCGAGACCTACCCAGTCACTCCACCCCTCGCCCATCTGCTGCACACTATTCAGCGACGGGACCAGCCGGTTGGACAAGCCATGAACATATTCGTGCATCACGACGTGGGTGTCAAAGACACCATCCACATCGGGAGCGGAGTTGGTGCCGATATACATCTGCATGCGGGGATTGCTCCCATCGGGGGGCGTCGCAAAATTTGCATTGTTGAATCCCCCACCATCCTGGGATTCCGCGAGTACCGAGTCACTCCCCAGCCCGCCACGACCAAAATTTTCCTCTTGAAAGTTACCCGAGGCTTCGTCAAATCCCAATTGGTACAACCGGTCATGGATGTAATTACAGGTGTAAAACAGCTGGGTCACCGATGCCGGCCGATAGGTGGACGGTGCACTCGAAAGGCTCATTGGAAAGTCGAAGACACGATCGGGCACCCCGGACGGTATGGAGCCGGTGTCCGGCCCATTGTTGTTATCGATGTCCGTGTAGGCGTTTACATTGTTTCCGACGGTCGTATTATCTCCGTCATCGATCCAGCCATTGGGCGATGCGGTTTCGTCGAAAAAACGCAATACTTCCAAGCTTCGTACCATGGTACCTTCTTCAGGGCTTGGACTGTCCATATTAAAAACATTGTAGGTCGCGTCTTCCGTAGACATATACAGCGTTCGATTGGTCCGTTGAAGTATCTGACCATCGGTGGCGTCTACCACGATCTCATAGATGTTACTTGAGCCCCCCTCAGGCAAAGTAACAACCCAGACGGGACGGATGTCTGTGCGGGTGAGGGGAAAGAAGGCCATACGCGCAACCGGTGCTGCCGCGAAGTCAGATGTCGCTTCAAAACTGACCGGCCCGTCCTTCTTACCCTCGATTGCGACAAGCGGCTGCGTCACGGCATTTCCGATATTGGCTGCCGCATCACGGAGGCTGTCCGCCGCGCTACGAAGCGATGGCACCTTGCGTTCCGTCGCCACCGGCAACAGGGTGCTTGACACATTGATCAGCTGGCCATCCTTCGAAAAATTCGCACGAATTCTCACGCCAATCAACGTGGCACCGTTGACCATTTGCTGCAATTCCACATGGAGCACGCCGTTGTGCTTGGACGTGTACTCTCGGACGACGGTGCAGGCGTCGACCGTTGATGAGTCGATCCCGAAAAGCCCGGGATAGCGAGACACATACGCGCTGAGTTGTTCACGCCACTCCGATTGGGCGGCGGGCCCCGTCAGCATTGCAGAGGTAGAGCGAATAAATGCGGGGGTACCCAGATTACTCTCAAAGGTCACTGATACGTCAGGAGTCGACGCCTCCAGTCGCTGCAAGTCACGTTGCCGGGCGTTCGCCGCCGAATCGGCGATAGCGCTCTTGGCATCCTGAAGGCCTTGGGGATCGTCACGGCGCACGTCGTAGCCGGGAAGGTCATTTCCACCCTGAACTGCCCACGCCGCACCGGGACCGCCGGCTGAAAAGACAAACGCCGTGACAAAGAACAAGGCGATACTTACATATAGTGGCAAGAACCGACGGCTGCTCCCGCGTCTTACCGGACAATCAAACCCGCACGTACCAGAAAATTTCACGGAACCCCCGCTGGATGCAGAATCGCGCAAGAGTTGCCGTCCCGTGAAACGCCCAAGCGAGTCAGGATGGTCCTACGCTACTTCCACATGTTGATGCTCTCTCATAGTCCTCACCTCCACCAATTGAATATGAGATTATCACAGTATCGGGCCGGTATCAAGCGCCAACTATTCGACGTGAACGCAAAAAAAGCGCAGAGTACGGCATTCACCGGACCCTGCGCGAAATTCCACGAAGGCTACTATATGCTATGGTGCTGTGGCGCTACAGAAAGTTACCTCTTACGCTGTTCTTTCTCGGACTTGGCGGTGGGGAATGCACGGTCAAGATCCTGGAGGCGAATGTTCTTCCAGCGAATCTCCATGGGCTCTTTCTCTTTGGTGCTGTGCACCTGCAGCGCAATGAAGCCCCGAGAGGTCATGCCGTCTTTGAGGTCGGCCGCAGGCACGCCATTGAGGAAGGTTTTAATACTATCCCCTTTGGCTTCCACCCGAATGTGGTTCCACTCATTCTGCTTAAAGGCCTTCTGGGCCTTGGGATTATTCTCGAGGTTGTTCAGCCAGCCGCGACGGGCTTCATCATAGATACCGGCGGTCCAGGCACGGTCGGATGGGTCGATCTCCACCTGGTACCCATGGACCCGGCCATCCTTGTACTCGGGATAGCTGTTGGAGCGAATCTGCACGCCGGAGTTCATCTTCGGGTGGACCTTAAACTCGTACTCGAGAATAAAGTCTCCATAAATGACATCGGTGCACATGAAGCTGTTCGGCTCACCGAGGACGGTGGTGCCAACGACCTGGCCATCTTCTACACGGTATTTGGCCTTGCCGTTTTTCTGGTTCCAACCATCGAGGGTCTTCCCATCAAATATATTCTGCCAGATTGGTTCTGCCATCAGTTTTATCCTTTACGCGATTGCGTGATGCTTCGGTTAAATCGGGTGTTCGCTCAGGTTTGGCCCCGTCCGTTGCCCGGGTGGATATGCCATCCCGCGTCGAAAACGGGGCAACCTGCTAGGCCTCCAGGGACCAGTCGCCACGCATACCACGGCCCAGATAGGTATTCGCCTCATCATCATTGACGAAACGTTCTGCGGCTGGATCCCAGTCGAGGGTACGGCCAAGGCGCATGGCGATATTGCCCAGGTTGCACACCGTGGAAGAGCGGTGTCCGATTTCCGCCGTGCAGATCGGGTCCTTACGGGACTTCACGCAGTCCGCGAAATTCCGGTAGTGATTGCTGCTCTCGTAGAGATGGACATCGTTTTCACCGAGATCTTCCTTGAGGATACTGTCGGGCGTGGTCACAATGCGCTTGCGGTCCACATAGATAGTGCCCTCGGTGCCTTCGAACGTCATTCCGAAGTTACCAGTCTTACAGACGAGCTCCACGCCATTGGCATATTTACATTCGAAATACGTTTTCGTCGCCGTCGTGAAGAGCCCGGATTCCGGGAAGATCCCGTTGCCCGAAACCTGTACCGGACCGGAGTCATCCATGCCAAGGCCCCACTGGGCGATATCGAGGTTGTGGGCACCAAAATTGGTCACCTGTCCGCCCGAGTAATCGAGCAGGAAACGAAACTGATAGTGGCAACGCTGGTGGTGGTACTCTTCCCAAGGCGCTGGCCCCAACCATAAATCGTAATCAAAACCTTCGGGCACGGGCTCGGGCGACCAGGTGGGCTCGCAGGTCTTATTGTTTCCCGGTATTCCCACATTGATGTACTTCAACGTTCCAATACGGCCGCTACGAACCAATTCGCAGGCGCGGCGGAACTGTTTCGCCGAGCGTTGCTGGCTGCCCGTCTGGAGGACGCGGCCGTGCTTCGTGACCGCGTCACACAGGGCGCGTCCTTCTTCGACGGACCACGCCAGGGGCTTTTGCACGTAGGCGTCTTTGCCCTTCTTGACCGCATCAATAGCGTTCAAGACGTGCCAATGGTCGGGGGTACCCACGATCACTGCGTCGATATCGTCGCGGTCATTGAGTTCGCGGAAATCGTTGTAGAGGGCGCAGTCTTTGTTGCCATACTTGTCATTAACGATCGCAGCAGCCGCTTCCCGATGGGCCTTATCGACGTCCGCGATGGCGACCATCTGGACATCCTTGAAGCCCAGGAAGCCGGTCATGTTGGAGGTGCCTTGCGCACCACTGCCGATAACGCCCATCGTGATGCGCTCGCTGGGAGCGGTGCTGCCACTAGCACCCATGGCAGATGCGGGAATAATGGTGGGCACGGCAAATGCCGTACTCAGTGCGGCCGAATGCTTGATAAACTGCCGCCGGGTCAGATTTTTCTTACTCACTATCAGGGTACTCCGAAAGGTGGAACGATTGATTTACGTACAACTACATTTTACGCCGACGACGCAGGAAATACAAAGGGGTTCTTCCTCCGGCGGCAATGGGCAGTGCGCCCTCCGTGGCATACGCTACAGACGCACACGTACCTGTGAATTTATGGGGCCGCCGTTACCAGGTCCGTCTTTTCGAAAATGAACATATGTTGGGTCGGCAAAAACTCGTGCCGCGTCACCAGCCGAAATCCGGCAGGTTCCCACTCGGCAAGGACCTGCTCCACCGACATGCGGTGGTCCAATTTAATGTGGGCACCCGTGTCCCCGTGAAGGCGATACTCTAGCAAGGCCACTTTTCCGCCTGGCTTCAGCGCTTCGCGCATCTTTGCGAGCATGGGAATGGGCTGTTGAAATTCATGATATACGTCGACGAGCAGCATCCAATCCACGCTCTCCGCAGCCAACTTGGGATCGGCTTCTTCACTGAGAATGATCTCCACATTGGTAATGCCCTCTTGCTTGCAATTCTCCGCGAGGATGGCGTTCATCTCAGGCTGAATATCCACGCCATATACCGTTCCAGAAGGCAATACGGCCTTCGCAAGGCGACGGGTGAAGTACCCTGATCCCGATCCGATATCCGCCACCACGTCACCGGACTTCAGCTGCATGGTCGCAATGACCCGATCAGGCTGTTCCAGAAGATAGCGGTCATCGCGCTCCAACCAGTTGGCACCGCGATAACTCATCACGTGGGCGGGGACCCGGTTCGTAGCAGGATGGGCCTCGTTCTCAGCCACACCCGGTTGGGAAAACACGAACATGCTAAGGGCTACAGAGAGTAACAGACGAAACGGGGTCACAGTGGATTCCTCCAAACGCTGAGATGGACGGCAAATCGCTACGATCGCGCACGCGACGGACAGACCCTTAGCCTATCACGGAATTCCCGTGCCAGGACAGGGAATTGTACACCCACCGCCCCGGGACCTACTGGCTATCAGACGGGCCCGACTTCGGGCAACCGGCATCTGACCCGCATCCGCAACCGGTCTTCTTCCCTTTTAAGGAGGCGCGAATGTAGCGTGTCAGGTAAACAACCGCATACAGCACGATGGCCGCTACGATGACTTTTTCCACGCTCATAACGAATCACGCTCCCGGCAAGATCAATGACGACACCTGATAGGTTACGATGGCTCCCACATAGGCGAGCAGGGTCATGTAAGTAAAGGCAAGTGCGGGCCAACGCCACTGCCCCGTTTCCCGTTTAATCGTAACCAGCGTGGCACCACACTGGGCACACAAGGCGAAAAACACCATAATAGAGAGGGCCACCGGAATATTGAAGAGGGGGCGACCGTCAGGCCAGGTGGCATTTCGCAAGGTATCGACCAGTCCTTCTGACTCTTCGTCTTCATCGGCCCCCATGTTGAACAAAGTACCCAGGGTCGCCACAATAATCTCCCGTGCCGGGAAACTGGCAATAGTGGCCGTAGCAATCCGCCAATCCCAACCCATTGGTCGGAACACCGGTTCAATCACATGCCCCATGCGCCCGAGAACGCTGTTGCGCAAGTACTCGCCCTGCTCAAGGTTATCCAGTTCCTGCAACCGGGTCTCAAGGGCTTCTTCGGAAAGGCCGGACTGGGCGACTTCCGTCCGCTGCGCCTCAAAGGACTCCGCAATCTCTGAGGAGCGGGGAAAGTAGGCCAGCGCCCAGACAACCACCGTGACCGCAAAAATTAGCGTACCGGCACGGGTAACAAAGTCTTTG
>JAUIMA010000316.1 GCA_030432675.1 Candidatus Hydrogenedentota bacterium
CACCTGGTTCGGGTGTACATCGAAGCTTTCCGCCAACTCTGCCAAGGTGCCTTCTTCGGACAAAGCCGCCAACGCTACTTTTGCTTTAAATGCCGGGGCATGATTCCGTCGTTTACGTCGCATAGTTCTATCTCCTTGATTGAAAGAATACGTCAGGAGATACACTTAACGCACTGTCCAGTTTTCGGGGTCCACTTCTGACTAAGGCAGGGACCGGCTTGCTACGGCCACCCGTATCCCCTTCTCTATGGAGCGCCGACGGAGTGCTGGCACCGACCAGGCAAGAGGTCTTTTTCTATGGAGCGCCGGCGGCTCGCCGGCACCGACTTGCCAAGCCCGCTTAACGACGTCCCGAAGAAGCCGTCTTTCTGCCTCGCTTGAACTCTCGAGCCTTGGGGCGACCGATGGGTTTTCCGTGGTCGGGCATGAGGATGTGGTGCTGGCGTAACCGTGCTTTCTGATCGCGCGCCACTTCGATAGGCCGCATGTATTGGTCCACTCCTGCGTAGAACATGGCGGTGGCCACGATGCCGGGTGTGGGGATGAAGCACTGAACTTGCTGAGGCTTCCAATTGCGCTGCTTCAACCAGGCAGACAGTTCGCGCATATCATCGTCCGTACAGCCCGGGAAGGCACTGATGAGGTAGGGGATGACATACTGCTCTTTTCCCGCGTCGCAGGACTGCTGCTGGAAGAGGTTAAGGAATTTCTCAAACTTTTCAAACTTGGGCTTGCGCATGAGCTTGAGCACTTTGTCGGACATGTGCTCGGGGGCAATCTTGAGCTGGCCGCCTACATAGTCATTCACGAGAGACTTCACATAGTCGCCCCCGTCTTCCGCCATGTCGTAACGCACCCCACTGGAAATACGCAGGTGTTTGACCCCTTCCATATCGCGGATGGAGTCGAGTAACGCCACCTGCTCGGCCTCATTGGTTTTGAAGTGTTTGCAGGGGTTGGGCGTCAGGCAGTCCGCCCGCTTGCAGGTGGTGGGGTCATCGGCGCAATAAGAGCCCCACATATTGGCCGTAGGCCCACCCACGTCGGTGATGCTGCCATTCCACTGGGGATGTTCGGTAATCGTTTCGACTTCTTTTCGAATGGAGTCGCCGCTACGAGAGGTGATGGTGCGCCCCTGGTGCATGGTGATGGAGCAGAAAGAGCAGGACCCTGCGCAGCCACGGTGGCTGGTGACGCTGAACTGAATCATCCGCGCAGCGGGGATTACTTCGGTGTAAACCGGATGGGCCATCCGCGTGTAGGGCAGCGAGTAGAGGAGGTCCATCTCTTCCGTGTTGAGGAGCCGGGCCGGGGGGGCAATGGCGATAAGCCGATTGCCGCACTCTTCGGCGGCCCAGCGCACACCCTGAAAGGCCTGCCGTTCAAGGGAGAGGGTCGCCTTCATCAGGGCCTTGGGCTCGGCCAGGATATTTTCATGGGAGGGGAGAACCACCAGGTCGTCTTCGGTCTGCGGCGCGTAGTCCGCTTTCTTCAACGCAGCCAGGCTCGGCAGGGCGAACGCCGTGCCGGGAATCCCGTGGAGGGTCTCTTTGGTGTAGGTCAGCCCCGGTGGGTCCGCATCGAGGCGACGGGCAATTTCCAGGGCCGCTAACTCGCCCATTCCGTATACCAGCAGATCGGCCTTACTGTCGAGCAAGATAGAGCGGCGCAGCTTGTCGGTCCAGAAACAATAATGGGTTGCCCGACGGAGGGAGGCTTCTACGCCGCCGATGACGACCGGCGTGCCGGGGAATGCCTGGCGAACGAGATTGGTGTAGACTACGCATGCCCGATCCGGTCGCGCACCGGCCCGACCGCCGGGGGTGTACTGGTCATCCTGCCGCCGCTTTTTGAAGGCCGTGTTGTGGGCCAGCATGGAGTCCACCGTGCCCGCGGATACCCCCGTGAAGAGGCGCGGACGCCCCATTACGGTGATGTCGCTCGTGTCCTGCCATTTGGGCTGGGCAATAATGCCTACCCGGAAACCGTGCTGTACCAACCAGCGCCCGAGGAGCGGCGTGCCGAAAGAGGGGTGGTCCACATAGGCGTCGCCGGAAATCAACAAGACATCCAGTTCATCCCAACCGCGCGCATCCATTTCTTCCCGGGTCATGGGAAGGGCGGGTTCCTCAAACTGGGAGGCACATTCGGCGACTGTGGGGATTCTCTTTTTGCGGGACACGGGTAGAATTCCTGACGGGTGGGGGTGGCGAGTAAATACGTAGTGAACAGTATATCGTCTTTACGTGCCGTATTGTACCATAGCTGCCGCAATGTAAGTCCGGGGCCCGGCGAGGTTAAGCAGAATACCCAAAAGAAACCGCAAGGGTGCCACCCGCCACGGCGCGTCGTTGACCCGAAAGCGTACCTGGTTCCCGGCTAAGTCTGGGGGGGCGGGTTTGCAGAGGTGCCCCACGTCATCACTTTTTCTGGCGTTGTTATGCCCATGTACCCTTTTCCTATTGCTTGCCAGACTGTCCAAGCGACTTGTACCCGCAAGCTTCTTCTTATCTCGAAGCATCCTAATCCTAAAATTCCTTAATGGACCACTGATAGGGTGACGGCCAATAAAATATTGGTCACAGAAGACGAACATATATTGCTCATAGCTCCGAATTCGCTTGAAGGGTAGCCAATCGGCCGCGGGCTACAACCAAGCCTTGTAGAGAGTATCTACGTAAGTCGTTGATATAACTAGGCGAAGGCCTATCCCTCTCGAATAAGGGTCTAAGAGAAATGAGATTGGTATGAATTTTGCCCACCTTGTGGAAGTTCCCTTATTGAAGGCGACTTCCAGATTCAATTATGGTGAAAAAAACTAAACAGAGGAGAAATAATGTGCGAAGAAAACTAATAACATGTCTAAGAGCAGCGACATTTGCCACGACCCTCGTGGCATTGTCTCTCGTAACACAATCTGCAGAAGCTATAATTATTTCTAGTACGGATGTCCCCCTGGCTATTTTAGACAACGATTTTACGGGAACAACATCTACTATCGACTTCGGCTCAGATTTTATACTGACCGACCTGAATTTGATTTTCGACGAGCTCTTGCACACTTCCATACCTGACCTTCACATCGAATTGACCTCTCCTATGGGAACAACGTCAACGATTCTTGCGGCATTTACGGAAGGCGGGATCTTCACAGGTCAGGGTACCCCAGATCACTTCATCGGGACCATACTGGATGATGACGCCGCGCTTAACATTGGTGCCGCAGGACCAGCAACCGCACCCTACACGGGTTCGTTCAATGTGGCTCATGCCTCTGTCGGTACGAATCCACTCTCGGTATTCGATGGTGAAAATGCTTTTGGAACGTGGACACTTTTTGTATCGGATCGCGCAGGCGGTGATGTTGGCAGCTTGAACGGATGGAGTCTGGAACTGGAAGGTTCTGCTCCGGTCCCTGAACCCGCCACCCTCAGTCTTCTGGGTATGGGTTTGATAGGTTTGGTCGCGCGTGCGCGCCGGAATAACAAGTAATCCTGGAGAGACCAGCATACCGGCTATTTGGCCGAGGTTACGAATTCTAGCCGCCCGGATATCGCTATCCGGGCGGCTATTTCGTATTCCGAGTGGGGGTACGGATACATAGATATCGTGCAATAATTTTTCTTGAAAGCAGATCCGTCTGAGATTCGTAGTCCATTCTAATCGTTACACGGCGTAGTGTTTCGCGACCTTGCGAATAGCCGCACCAAATTGGATCGCCTGTTCTTCGGTCATGTATTCCTTAATCATGACCCGCATACCCGTCTGCAGGATGGCCTCTGCCTCGGGGGTTTCCACCTTGGTGTAGTCCATATCGGTCATGCCGGCTTCTTTGATGGTCCAGTGACCATTGAAGAAGGCGTGGTTCTTGAACACGTCACTGCGGTGGACCGGTACGGGGATATAGCCGGGGCTGCAAGGTACGCCTTCCGCACGTAACGCTTTGTAAAACTGTCCCCGGTCCACCTTAAAGGCCGCCGGGTCAATGCGGAACATGTTGAACCAGTAGACGCACCGGTCTTCGGGGTGTACTTCGTGGGGCGTGATGCCCGGGATGCCGCTGATTTCGGCGTTGAGCCGGTTGCCCAGTTTGGCGCGGGAGGAGGCAATGCCTTCCAGGCGGGTCATCTGCCCGGCCAGCACCGCGGCCTGGGGTTCGCTCATGCGGTAGTTGGTGGAGAAGCCCTGCCACTTCCCTTCAGAGCGGTTGAAGCCCTTGTCACCCATGGGCTGGAGCTTGGGGCCGAATTCCGGGTGATTGGAAGCTACGACACCCCCATCGCCCGTGGTGATGAGCTTGGAGTTCTGCAGGGACCAGCAGGCAATGTCGCCCTGGGTGCCGATGGGCTTGCCCCGGTACTCGGCGCCCCAGGCCTGACAGGCGTCTTCGATAAGCACCAGGCCGTGCTTGTCGGCGATGGCCCGCAGTTCCTTCATCTTGCTGGGGTTGCCCGCCAGGTGGACGGCGATGATGGCCTTGGTGCGGGGCGTGATGGCCGCTTCCACGCTGGCTGGGTCGAGGGTCAGGGTGTGGGCGCCCAGGTCGGCAAACACGGGCACACCCTGCTGATAGATGATGCCGATGACCGTGCCGACGTCGGTAATGGGGGAGGTGATTACCTCGTCGCCCGGCACCAGGCCCACGGCGGCCACCGCGATATGGAGTGCGGCGGTGCCGGAGGTGCAGGTCATGACATGTTCCAGGGGACACATGGCCTGAAAACGTTCTTTGAAGAGCTCGGTCTGGGGCCCCTTCCAGTAGAAGAGGGCGTCTTGCTTGACCATTTCCTGGAGGCGCTCCAGTTCCGGGGCGCCAAAGCGTGGGGGAGCGGTGGAGGTTGCAGTGACCGCCGGGCTTCCCCCATCGACTGCCAGCGTTGCCTCGGCCGCAGAGGCCGAACGGCCTGCGCTGAGTCCGGCCAGTGCGATGCCGGCCGATGCCGCCATGAACTCTCGGCGGCGGATGGTTTTCTTCGTCGTCATAATCCTTGCTCCTCAATACGTGTTACGTAGTTTTCGATCTAGATCGATTAATAGGGCTCAGGCCAGCAGTGCTTCCGCGTTGCCGCCCTGAATGGCGTTCAGTTCTTCGGTGCTCAGGTCTGATTCTTTCAATTTCAACATGGAAGACTGAAAATAAAAGAACGGTGTATAGGAGCCGAAATGTAATCGCTCCACGGGTATCTGGCTGCGCACGCGCTCAATGCCCGCAATGCCCTCGAGCCAGGCGATGTCAAAGCCCACCTTTTCGGTGGCTACGAGGGTGTCGATAGCCTTCCCGCGAACCGCCCGGAAGGCATTCAGCAGAATGAGCTGGAGGCCGTCGATGTCGCCGATGGCATCGGCCAGGGGCGTCACATCCACATGGGGGACCTGCATCAAGGGATGCATCATCCGCTCGTCTTCCATGGTGGTCACCAGTTGGACGACGAGCTTGTGACTAGCTGCGGCCTGCAGGAGTGCCTTAAAGCGGTCATCATCGAGGAGGTAGCCGTGGTAGTTGGGATGGAGTCGGATGCCCTGCATGGCATGGTCTTCCACGCAGCGCCGGAAGTCTTCCTCCCAATTGGGGAGGGTGGGGTTGACCGTGCCGAAAGGCTGGAGGATGTAGTTGTCGTTGGTGGCGCAGGCCTCCACCAGGCGGGCGTTAACGGCCGCCACGTCTTTGTGAAAGAGGCCATCGAACGAGCCGGCCCAGGCGCGCTCGACACCAAAGTGGCTGTAGTTAGCCAGGAGGGCGTCCACCGAGGCGTCTGGAAGGGTGCGAAAGGGCCATTGACCAATGTAGGCGTTGGTGTCTATGAACATGGGGTTATGATTACCTTGGGTGTATTGAAGGACATAAACGACGGAAAGGACGTAAAGGACAGCCACCGTGAGGCGTGCGTGGCGCGCAACTGGTGCGCCGCAACCACGGAAGACCAGGAGCCGCTGGGAAGCTCCCGCAGGACACCATGGGGCCAACGCGTAGCGGGGTGATGTCGCACAACCCGTCGTTTAAGTCCTTTTCGTCCTTTAGGTCCTTTGCGTGTGCTATCCAACGGCCACCCCCTTCAATTCCAAAATGGGCGTCAACAGTCGCTTCAGATTCTGCGCAAAAATCAGCGTTTTCTCTGCCTCAGTAATACGGGCGCCTTCGACCTTGGCAATCTGCGACCCAAAACTCCGTCCGGGAATGTCGCTCCCAAAGAGCACCCGCTCTGCACCCAACTCGCGGACGGCCATCTCGGTGAAGCCGGCCGTGGGGTCGCCGCCACCGAGGTCGGCGTAGAGATTCTTGATGGGCTGAATCGCCCGGATGCCCTGTTCCCAGTCGCCGCCTGTGTGGCCACAGATAAGGGTGGCGTCGGGGTGTCGCCTGGCGAGGCGGACCAGATCGACGGCCATGGATTCGCCCGGGAGGTTGCCCGTAATCTTTCGCCACGTATGCTGGAAGACCGGGGCCTTGAGCTCCGTGGAGCGCTTGACGATAGCGTCGACTTCCGGGGTGTCGCAGTTCTGCGCGACCCACAACTTAATGGCCACCATGGGGCCATTGGCGACGCACCGCTCTAACTCGGCGAGGCTTGTTTCCAGGTGTGCGGGACTCAGATAGACCCAGCCGAACACGCGGTCGGGCCAAGCGGCCACGGCCTCTAAGACCTGGCCATTGGCTTCAATCAGTTGTGCGGCCGTGGGCTCGGTTTGAAACGACGTACCCATATAAATACAAAGTTTGTCCACGCCCATGCGATCGGCTACTTCCAGCGATTTGCCGACCCGTTCGGCCGGCGTGCCGCTGAAGCCGCTGATGTGACAGTGTCCATCCCAGATTTCCATTAATTTCCTTTCGGAGGCAGAGGGCGGTTGTGGGGGAGTTCCGCACCGAAGTCGCCCAGACTGGTCCAATAAAGCCGTTGATTCAAATCTACTTCGGTGACGACCACCGAGCCCCACTCCTTCGCCTGGGCAATCACGTCGCCCTCCAGGTCGAAGATGCCCGTCACCATCCAGCCGCTGTTCACATCGGTGTAGGAGCTGCTCACCACATAGACGTGGTTCTCGCAGGCCCGCGCGGCCGCCAGCATGGGGTTACAACCCGCCACGGGAAAGGCAATCACCTCCGCGCCGTTGTTGCTCAGTTGGCGGGCTACTTCGGGGAAAAAGCCGTCATAGCAAATCATCATGCCCACCTTGCCAAAATCCGTATCGAAGACGGGGTATTCATTCCCGGGCATAATGCCCGCATCAATCTCCGTGCGGGGGAGGGTCACCTTGCGGTACTTGCCCACCACCTCGCCCCGGGGATCGATGAGCACCGAGACGTTATAGATAAGGTGGTCGACCCGCTCCACGAGTCCGACAACCAGGTAGAGCTCATGTTCTTTCGCCAAACCCGCGAAATAGTCCGTCGACGGACCGGGGATACTTTCCCCCA
>JAUIMA010000317.1 GCA_030432675.1 Candidatus Hydrogenedentota bacterium
CATCGCGTCGGTGCCGTCCCCGGTGTGGCCCCGACGTCCAGGCTCTTGATTAATTTTCCAGTGGGCTGTTTGGCCACGGTGTGTGGGTGGCTACCGTGTTGACATCACGTCGGTGCAGACCCTGGGGCGAGCCAACAACCTTATTGCACCGTGACCAGACGCCGCACAGCGGCCATTTTTGCGGGTCCAATGCCCGGCACTTTTTCCAGGTCTTCCGGCGCGTAAAAGGGTTGGGTCTGGCGGAAGACGATAATTTTCTGCGCCGTGGCGGGGCCAATGCCGGGGAGCGTCTCCAGTTCGCTCCTGGATGCCGTGTTGATGTTGATCGGCCCCGCGCCATTTCCAGGTGTTACACGGGTATGTGACGCGCGGGCGATGGGGGTAGGCGGGGAGTCTGCCGTGACTGGCGTTTCCAGCCGGTACCAGGCGGAGCGGGTGTAGGGCGTGGGGTTGTAGGTGGTGGCCGGATAGGAATAGGCGACACCGTCCTCTTCAACCACTTCGGGAACAAGGAGCGTCGTCCCATCGATAAGGTGAGCCGTCCGGTTGATGTCGGAGAGGTCGGCCTCGGGACGGGCCCCTCCCGCCGCTTCCAGGAGATCACGGACGCGCTGACCATTCTCGAAATAATAGAGCCCTTCTTGCTCAACGGCCCCCAGGATGCCCACCGCCAAGCGCGCGGGAGGTGCTTCAGCCATGCTATCCGGTTGGGGCGGCGGTGCCGGTGTGGTTGCGCGTTCCGGTGTCGGGGAGCCTACGGAGCGCGGTTGGAAATGATGGTCCGCCGTGACCTCTGAGCCCCGCCAGATAAGGACTACGCCGCCCAGCACCACTGCGGCGGCCACGCCGATAAGAATCCACTGCTCTCGCAGCGTTAACAAGCGGTTCTGCATGACCGCCCCCGTGTCTGTTCCTTTACTACGCTTCGTTGATGTGGCCGCCGGAGCAAACCACGCCCCAATTGGCATTCGTGGACTGGAAAATCCTACGCCAGGATATCGTGTACCACGTGGCCGTGAATGTCCGTCAGGCGGAAGTCGCGGCCCTGGAATTTATAGGTCAGCCGTTCGTGATCGATACCCATCATGTGCAACATGGTCGCATTCAAATCATGAACGTGCATCTGGTCTTTCACCACGTTATATGAGAAGTCATCGGTCTCGCCATGGACGTGGCCCGCCTTTACGCCAGCACCGGCCATCCATACCGAGAAATTACGGCCATGGTGATCCCGTCCGTAGTTGACGAGGTCGGAACCCTGGCAATAGATGGTGCGGCCGAATTCGCCGCCCCAGACGACCAGGGTGTCATCCAGGAGTCCCCGTTGTTTTAAGTCCTGCACGAGGGCAGCCGAGGCCTGGTCCACGTCTTTACACTGCTTGGGAAGATCGCCTGGCAGGTTGCCGTGTTGGTCCCAGCCGCGGTGATACAACTGAACGAAGCGCACGTCCCGCTCAACCAGCCGCCGTGCGAGGAGGCAGTTGGCGGCGTAGGTGCCGGGTTTGCGTGCATCGTCGCCATACATGTCAAAGATGTAATCGGGCTCTTCCGAGACATCCATGAGATCGGGCACCGAGGTCTGCATGCGGTAGGCCATTTCATACTGGGCGATGCGGGCCTCTATTTCCGGATCGCCAAAGGCATCATAGGCCATTTTATTGAGCTGGCCGAGGCTGTCGAGCTGATTGCGCCGGCTACTGGCCGTGATTCCGGGTGGGTTGGTGAGGTAGAGCACGGCGTCCTTACCACTGCGGAAGTTGACACCCTGATGCTCTGACGGGAGGAAGCCCGCGCCCCAGAGGCGTTGGAACAGGGCCTGGGCATCCCGCGCGGCGCTGCCGTGGGAAATGAGCACAATGTAGCCCGGCATATCATCGTTGTCACAGCCCAGGCCATAGTTGAGCCAGGCCCCCATGCTGGGACGTCCCGGTTGCTGGTGGCCGGTCTGGAAAAAGGTCATGGCCGGGTCGTGGTTAATCTGTTCCGTATTCATCGTTTTGATGAGGCAGATATCGTCCGTGATTTTTGACGTGTGGGGGAGCAGTTCGCTCATCCACATGCCCGAGTCCCCATGCTGGGCAAACTTAAACTTGGACGCCACGACGGGAAACTTATCCTGACCCGAGGTCATGCCCGTGAGGCGCTGCTCACCACGAACTGAACCGGGGAGATCGCTGCCATGTTTCGCCTGCATCTGGGGTTTGTAATCAAAGAGGTCTAATTGAGACGGTCCGCCGGACTGGAAAAGATAGATGATACGTTTTGCCCGGGGCGGCACATGAGGGTGGCCCAGCATGCCCCGTCCTGCGGAGGGAGCGTGGTTTACCGCAGCGGTGCCCTGTTTCTGCATCAGGCTGGCGAGGGCGGCGGTGCCGATACCGGCCGTCGCCCGTCCGAAAAACTGGCGGCGCGTAATGTGTTGCAGTTTCTTGTGCGCGATGTCCATGGGAAGCTCTCCAGAAGGTCTGTTGGGTTTCATTATAATCCCATAATGAACAAAATAATAGCCAAAATGGTCCCGACAAAGGGGATGACCACCGTCAGGGCGGCCACGGGCAGATAGGCGGATTTATGGGTTTCCCCGCAAATGGCCCGGATGGTGGTGACCACATAGCCATTGTGGGGCAGGGAATCGAGGCCCCCGGAGGTGATGGCCACAACGCGATGCAAGGCGTCGGGGTCCACACCGGCCTCCAGATAACCCGGCGCAATGAGGGGAAGGGCAATGGCCTGTCCACCCGAAGCCGAGCCGGTCATGCCTGCGATAACGCTTACGGCCACGGCCGCGCCAATGAGCTCATTGCCGGGGATGGAGGTCATGACCACAAGGGCTTCGTGGAAGGCCGGCGTGAGTTTGGCGATGCTGCCGAAGCCGACGACGGCGCAGGTGTTGGCAATGGCCACCAGGGCGCCGAGGGAGGCCACCGAGAGGGTGTCGCCGAGTTTGTGAAAGCGGTTCCAGTAAATCCCGATGCCTGCGGAAAGCCCCACGAGGAGGGCGATAGTGAGGGCCGACTTCCCGAAATCGAGCACCATGCTGAAATAGAAGGACGTGGCCAGCACAAGGGCGAGGGGGATGACGGCGAGCAGGGGATGGGGCAGCGCGCTGTAATCGATTTCTTCGGGGTCCCCTTCGCGGACGTCGAAACATTCGCCCTTGGCGAGCGCCCGTTTCATCATGTACTTGAACCACCAGATACCCGTCGTGGCCATGAACAGGGCGACGACCAGACTGACCTGCCACCCGGCGAACTGCGTGGTGCCCAGATACTTGATGGGGATGAAGTTTTGAATCTCCACCGAACCCGCCGAGGTCATGGTAAAGGTGACGGAGCCAAAGGCGAGGGCCGCCGGGATAAAGCGTCGGGGCAGGTTGGCCCGCTTGAAGAGGCTGAGGGCCATGGGAAATACGGAGAAGGCCACGACAAAGACGCTGATGCCGCCATAGGTGAGGATGGCGCAGGCGGCGATAATGGCGAGGGCGGCGTGCCGAATGCCCAGTTTCTCCACCACCCAGTGGGCCACACTATCGGCGGCACCACTGTCTTCCATGACCTTGCCAAACATGGCACCCAACAGGAAGACAATAAACCAGTCTTGAAGAAATCCGGAGAAGCCCAGCATGTAGCCGGTGGTCAGGCTCTCCGCCCCTTCGGCTGCCAGGGGCGGCATCAGGGGAATACCACTGGTAACGGCCACCAGCAGGGCGCAAAGGGGTGCGGCCAGCAGGATATTCATACCACGGATTGTCAGCACGATCAGCAGGGCCAGGCCGCCGATGAGCCCAACCATACTTAGCGTCATGGGGGCGTTCCTTTCTCGGGAATCAGGCAGCTCAGGTCTTGGTGATGGTTTCATCCATATGGAGAATAACGCTGGCCACCGTGCTCCAGGCCGCAAGCTCGGGCTTGTTCAGCGCGTCATTGACGGGTGCCTTGCCCACGGCGAGGAGTTTTTCGGCCCGCTCGGGTTCGGCCTTAAAATTGGTCAATTCGTCTTGATAAAGCTGTTGGAGGATAGCCAGTTCGTCTTCCGATGCGGGCCGCGCCATGGCCAGCAGGAAGGCATGATTCAACCGCTCTCTGGGCGACTCTCCGGCTTCTGTCATCATGCGCTCCGCGAGGAAGCGCGAAGCCTCCACGAACTGGGGGTCATTCAAGAGGGCCAACGCCTGGAGGGGTGTGTTGCTCCGGCTGCGCTTGACCGTGCAGGTCTCGCGATTGGGCGCGTCAAAAAGCATCATGCTGGGGGGCGGACTGGTCCGCTTCCAGAAGGTGTACATGCTGCGGCGGTATAATTCGTCGCCTTCGCCCAGGGTAAATACCTGCGCCGTAAAGCCACCGCCATAACCCACTTCCTGCCAGAGGCCCAGGGGCTGATAGGGCCGCACGCTGGGTCCGCCCACTTCATGCTTCAAGAGCCCACTGATGGCCAGGGCGTTGTCGCGCACGGCTTCCGCATCGAGGCGCAGTCGGGGCGCATAGGCCAGGAGGCGATTACGTGAATCCAGGGCGCGGGTCTCTTCCCGTTGGCGTGAGGCCTGACGATAGGTAGCCGAAGTCACAATGAGCCGGTGGATGTGGCGGATGTCCCAGCCACTCTCGATAAATTCAGCGGCCAGCCAGTCGAGCAACTCGGGGTGGGAGGGAACTTCGCCCTGGGAACCAAAATCTTCGGTGGTCTTCACGAGACCTACACCGAAATAGCGCTGCCAATAACGATTGACCGTTACCCGCGCAGGGAGGGGGTTAATGGGGTCCATCAGCCAGCGGGCCAGTCCCAGTCGGTCTTTGGGCTCGCCCTCGGGCGCGGCGGGTAGGCAGTCCGGGATGCCCGGCTCCACTTTTTCGCCGGGCAGGTCATACTGGCCCCGCATGAGTATGAAGGTTTCGCGGGGGTCTGCCATCTGGTCCATGACCATGGCGGTGGGCAGGTCTTTTTCGAAATCGGCCTTTTCCTGCACTTTCGCCGCAAGCTTCTTATCGAGCTCTTTCCACTCGGGAGCATTCACCCGGCGGTAGAAATCACGAAGGGCGTGTTTCTCGCTCAGCTTCCGCGCTTCCTCCGATTTGGTGAGGATGGTCTCAATGCGGGCCGGGTACTCGCCGGTTTGTTCTTTGGTGTTGTTAAAATAGAATCCGTAGGCGTTGCCATAATTGACCACCTTCATGAGGAGGGTGTTTTGTCCCTTCTCCAGATCCACGGGAATGAGATCCTGATCCTTTTGCACGCCCCGTTGGGTGTCGTTATCCAGCACGACCCGGCCATTTAACCAGACCTTGATGGCGTCGTTGCTGCCCACCGAAAGGGTCGTCTTGCGGGCGCTGGGTGAATCGATCTCCCGGTAGAGATAGGTGGCGCAGACCTTGCCACTCAGACTGTGCACCTTGCCATCTTCATAGCCCGGCACGGAAAGCTGCCATTTTTGACGACCATCGGGGTAGGTGGCTTCAAGGTCGATTGCCTGCTCGGGTTCATAGGCCGTGTTGTAGGCGGTCTTGCCATCAGGGGCCGTGTAAGGACCCGCGATATACCAGGGCTCGAGACGGGCCCGGGTCATGGCCTGGTCGGTGGTGAGGGATACGCGGAAACGCGCGGCATTATGCTGGCCAAAGCCCGACTCATGGCGCAGACGCACACGAAGGAGTGTGCCATTCACGTTGCCAAAGGGGCTGTCGGGCACAAAGATAGCTGTCCGGCTGCCCGGGGATTCATGACCACCTGCGCCATAGCCCGTGTCGGGTTTTCCGTCCAGGGCTTTTTCAATGCCCAGGGTATCTTGCCCATAATCGGCATCACCGGAAATGAAATTCACGCGGGTGAATTCTGCACCGTCTCCCGGGGGACGTACTTCGACTTCCAACTCGCTCAACACAAAATTGCCGTTGTCTGCCCGGCCCAGTGAGTTGTCTGGTGATTCCGGGTCCGTCAGAAACTCCAGCCGCAATCCGGTGGCCCCCGAGGTGTCCATGCGATAGGTCGCCTCATAGACTTCCGTGGCGGGGTTTTCCCCGCTCGCGACAATGACTCCGTCGGAGTCGGCGGTCAAGGTCGTACCATTGACGGCCGTAAGCGTGTCGGGCGTGATGAAGTGCCACTTGTCTTTGAGCTTCTCCCGGCTGGCAGACTCCCAGGCTTCCTGGGCGGCATCTACCTCCGGCATGGGCTTGCGCATGGCTTCTTTGATGCCTCGGATTTCCGCTTCCAGTGCGGCGAGGCGCGCTTCCTGTTTTTCGTTGGTGGCGCTGATGCGGGGCACCGCATTGCCATCGCGCCCGTCAATACCTTTTTCACTGATGGTATTGAAATAGGCGAACATCTGGTAATACTCGGCCTGGGTGATGGGGTCATACTTGTGGTCATGACACTGCACGCAGGTCATGGTGAGGCCGAGCCAGACCGTACCCGTCGTGTCGACCCGGTCCATCACATACTGTGCGCGGTACTCTTCGGCGATAATGCCGCCTTCAAAGTTGATCATATGGTTGCGGTTGAAACCGCTGGCCAGCTTCTGGTCTTTGGTGGCGTCAGGCAAGAGATCGCCCGCCAATTGCTCGACGGTAAATTCGTCGAAGGGCTTGTTTTCCTGAAAGGAACGGATGACCCAGTCGCGCCAGGGCCACATGTACCGTTCGTTGTCGATGTGATAGCCATTGGTGTCGGAGTAGCGGGCGGCATCCAACCAGTAGCGGGTCATATGTTCGGCGTGCTCGGTCGATTCCAGCAGACTCTCCACCAAGCGGTCATAGGCCCCCGGTTGTTGATCTGCCAGGAAGGCTTCCACGTCGGCGATGGTGGGGGGGAGTCCGGTGAGGTCGAGATAGAGACGGCGGATCAGGGTCCGTCGGTCCGCTTCGCCCGACGGCGCAATCTGGTGATCTTCCAGGCGTGCGAGCACGAATTGGTCAATGGGATTACGTACCCAATCGCTTCGTTTGACCGCAGGCGTGGTCGGGCGGGCGATGGGCTGGAAGGACCAGTGCTCTTCCCATGGTGCGCCCTCCTTGATCCAGCGGGTGAGGGTCCCAATCTCCTCGGAGTTCAGTTGCTTGGGGTGCTCGGAGGGAGGCATACGATCATCGACGTCTTCGGTCGTGATACGTTGAAAAAGGCTGCTGGATTCCGGGTTTCCCGGAACCACCGCGTGTAGACCCGACTTCAATTCCGACAGGGCACCCTCATGGGTGTCGAGGCGGAGTCCCGCCATGCGCTTGCTGGCGTCTTGGCCGTGACAGGCAAAGCACTTGTCGGAAAGAATGGGCCGCACATCCCGATTGAACTGGATGGGCTCTTCAGCCAGGGCGGGAGACAGGAATCCCGCAGAAAGTACCACACTCACACCTGCCACGATAGAAGAATACGTCGTTTTCATCGTTAAAACACCTCAACCT
>JAUIMA010000318.1 GCA_030432675.1 Candidatus Hydrogenedentota bacterium
GCGCTATGCTACACTCAGGAATTCCAAGATTCTGCAAGACGCGAAGTCGATTCGCCCATCGAAAGGCCCGTTACGATGAAAACCCTTTCTCCAAGACTGCTTCTCCTGCTACCCATCTTCGCGCTCCAGGCCTGCGTGCACACAAACTCCGCTCGCGTGACAGCGCCCGAAACCCAAGCCGCACCCGCCCAACTATTCGACGGCATGGGCGACTACGAATTCCCCATTTCGACCGACTCCCCGGAGGCCCAGGCCTACTTCAACCAGGGCATCACGTGGGCCTGCGCCTTTAATCACGATGAGGCCATCCGTTCCTTTCGCAAGGCGGCCGAGCTCGATGAGGACTGCGCTATGGCCTGGTGGGGTGTTTCTCTTGCCGCAGGCCCCCAATACAACCACGCGGGCATGACCAAAGAACGGACCGCCATCGCCACCGAGGGCATGGAGAAGGCTTTCGCACGAATCGAAAACACAAACGCAGTGGAACGGGCGCTCATCGAATCCCTCCGGCACCGAAATGCCAATCCCGAGCCGAAGGATCGTACCGCCCTCAACGTGGCCTATGCGGATGCCATGAGTGAGCTCTGGACACGCTATCCTGGGGATGCCAACATCGGCTCCCTCTACGCCGAGGCCATGATGGTCCTCCACCCCTGGAAACTCTATGACCTGGACGGGGCACCCCACGAGGACACGCCCAAAATACTCGCCGTGTTGGAACACGCCATGGAACTGGCCCCCAATCATCCTGGACCGCCCCACCTCTACATCCACGCCACCGAGCCCAGCAAGCATCCCGAGCGCGGACTCGACGCGGCCCGTCGACTGAATGACCTTGTCCCCGCAAGCGGCCACCTGCTCCACATGCCCTCCCACATCTACGTCCGCACGGGCTATTGGGAAGAGGCCATCCGCCAGAACGAAAAGGCCATGGTTTCCGACACCGAATACCGCGCCCTGTCTCCCGACCAACTCGTGCAGCATGCCTACATGGCCCACAACGCCCACATGGGTGCCTACGCCGCCATGATGAGCGGTCACGAAGAAGACGCTATGTTCGCCGCACGGGCCATGTGGAAGATGGTGCCTCCGGACGCATTCGCACAAGTCGGCCTCTGGCTCGATCGCATCATGTGTTCCGTCTACGACGTGCAAAAGCGCTTTGGACGTTGGGACGACCTCCTCGCGGAGCCCGCGCCTCCCGCCGATCTCCCCATCACCAATGCTACGTGGCGCGCTTCCCGGGCGGTGGCTTTCGCTGCGAAGAAGGATATCCCCAACGCCGAAAAAGAATTCGCCGCCTTCAAAGAGGCCAAGGCTGCCATCCCCAAAGGTGCCCGCTGGTCGCGGGATTCCGCCCATACCGTCCTGGAGGTGAGCGAGTACTTCGTCCCTGGGGAAATAGCGCTCCAGCAAGGCGATTACAGGAAGGCAGCAAAACTACTCGAAAAAGCCGCCGCAGTGGAAGACACCCTTTCCTACGGCGAACCCCCTCAATGGCTCCAGCCCGTCCGTCACACCCTCGGCGCGGTCTACCTGAAAAGCGGCGACTACACGCAGGCCGAGCGCGTCTATCGCGAAGACCTCGAGGAGTGGCCCAACAACGTATGGGCACTCTACGGCCTCGGTCGCGCCTTAGAGGAGCAGGGCAAAAACGCCGAGGCGGAGAAGGTCATGGCTCAGTACAAGGCCGTGTGGCCGACAGATAGCGCGCCGCTCACGACGAGTTGCAAATGCATTCCGCAGGTGTAGGTACGCAGTCACCACGTGGTTAGCGGGACGACACGAGACCCGCTTGCAGGTCAATAGTCCAAGCGGCTATAGAATCCACTGCGAGAAGGCCGCATCAAGGCACGCCACTCAATCAGCGGCGGTGGCCTCCACGGTCAAGGGCTTCGGCTCACCGTCCCCGCCAGCCTCGACAGCCCACGCACCACCAATCAGGTACTCCAGTTCCGCCGCACCGACACGCCAGTCCCGTAAAGCGCGCACCTGCTCCAGTTCAAAGGCCAGCAGGGTCTGAATGCTATCCAGCACATCCAGGAAACTGGAATCGACACTTCCCGTCGCATACTGAATCTGGAGGCTGTCAAAGGATTGGCGTGCCTGGGGCGTCAACGACTCCTCAAAGAGCGCGTGGCGCCGTGCTCCATCCTCCACGGCGAAAAGGGCCCCTTTTGCCGCCTGCTGAAGCGCAAGGACACGTCGTCGTTTCTCATGGTGTGCGGCCTCTTCGTTGAAGCGTGCCTCCGCAATACCGGCCTTCACTTTTTTTCGCCAGATTGGAACGTTCACCTGAAGCGACACCATGACACTGTCGTCCTGGTCTTCCGGATAGCTGATGGGCTCGTTGCGGGTAGCCAGCGAATAGATATCGAGTCCGGTGTTGACGGCCGTGAGGGGGGCTGTACCCGCCAGCCCACTTCCCAAACGGTTGGCCGCGCTCAGACTCGCCGGATAGGGCCGATCGGGGCGCTTGATATCGGGCGTCCCCATGGATACGTATTCCAGACCTAAGGTAAGATCCGGGTACCCTTTCTTACGGGCCAGTTCGGTCTCCGCTTCACGGCGCTGCAACAGATAGTCGAGGCGCTTCAGATCGGGGTTCGCCGCCATGAGCTGGCCTTCCAGTGCTTCCGAGGAAGGCAGAGCTGGTGGAAAGCCCGCAGGTTGAGGCCAGGGACGGTCCACGTCGATCGCGGCGCCCATCGCTTCGTTGAGCCGTGCCACCAGAGCCGGCCTGAACTGCAGGAAGCCGTCCCGACGGTCCGTCACCTGGGCAATCTCCATGGCGATGCGCAGGACCTCGTCTTCCCGGGCCATCCCGACGCCATACTTCGACTCCACGATATCCTTCATGTAGCCCAACACATCCAATTGGTCTTCCGTAACACGAATACTTTCACCTAGAAAGGCATATTCGAAATAGGCTTTCTTCACTTCGGCGAAGACCCTGTTCCGCTCGTCATAGAAGCGTTGCAGCGCCTCGTCGGCCTCGCGGGCCGCCCCTTCACCCCGGGTGCGAAGGGTGCCGAACCACGGGAATTTCTGCGCGAGGGCCACCCGATAGTTGTTTACTTCCGATTGAAGGAAATAGCCCAACGTAAACATGGGGTCGTCAAGGCTCGTTGCCTGCGGAACCCGCTCCAGCGCCGCCTGCCATTCGGCATGGCGCACCTGTAAGGCCGGGCTGCGGGTACCCGCCTCTATCATGTAAAGACGCAGTTCGTCGTTTGCCGCGTAGAGGGTCGGTGGCTTCACCTCCGTCACAGCGAATGAAAGTAGTAAAAGCAGTGCGTTCATGGGGACGAGTTCTCCGTCGTGTTCAGGTCATCAGACGGGGAGATACTGCAAGGGGCGTGCCAGTAGTGCGGGGCAGCGGATAGCCCCTAAAATAAGGGATACGCTGCGCAGGAGAGGACGCCGTCCGCGCAGCCGATGAATAGAAGCTGACCACCCGAGCGGTCAGCGCCTGCGCATCCCTATTGAAATTGAACGGGCTTGTCGAACTGGTAGTCGTCTATCTTTTTGCGCAGGGTGACCCGGGTTACGCCCAACAGCTCGGCCGTCCGCTTAATATTCCACCCCGTGCTGTGGAGCGCCTTTTCGACGTGTTCTTTCTCTACTTCCCGAAGCGTCTTGATGCCGCCCACCGGAAGCGTCGCCTGAACGCTCGGCCCCATAGCACTCAATAGGACCGCCTCCGTAATGGCCGGTCCCCGACTGAGCAGTGCCGCCCGCGTGAGCACGTTGACCAGTTCGCGCACGTTCCCCGGCCAATCGTAGGCCTGCAGGCGGGACAGGGCCCCTTCTTCAATCTCCATCAATTGCTTGTGAAGTTCGCGATTGAGGCGCGCGAGTATGTGATCGGCCAGAGAGGGCACATCGGCCCGACGGTCCCGCAATGGCGGCACCTCAATCGTTGACACGGCCAGCCGATAATACAGATCCTCGCGAAATTTGTTTTCGGCAACCATTTGGGGCAGGTTACGATTGGTCGCTGCGACGATACGTCCCGTGAAGGGCTTCAGCTGCGTGCCCCCGACCCGCTCAAAGGCACGTTCCTGGAGTACCCGAAGCAGCTTTGCTTGCAAGTCCTGCGACATATCACCGATTTCGTCCAGAAACAGAATGCCATCGGCCGCCAGTTCCATTTTGCCTGCCCGCGCAGAATCGGCCCCGGTAAAAGCACCTTTTTCATGGCCGAACAATTCACTTTCCAACAGGGTCGCCACCACGGCGGAGCAGTTTACCGCGACAAACGGTTTATCCGGACAGGTCGCCTCGTGCAGGGTACGCGCCACCAACTCCTTGCCCGTACCGCTCTCGCCCACAATGAGCACGGGCACAAGGTTTTCACTCAGCACGGCGATACTCTTCAAGATACCAATAATTTTCTCGTCGGCCCCTACGATTTCATGGGGCGAAGATTCCTGCTGGTCAATAGTGGCCGTCGCCCGGGGACGCCGCCCCTTGATGTGGTGCGTGGCCTTTTCAACCGCCAACAACACGGCGTCGAGGTCGAGGGGCTTTCGAATATAGTCAAAGGCACCACGGCGAATGGCCTGAATGGTCGCCCGCGCATCCTGGACCCCCGTAATCATGATGATGACCGCATCCGAGGGCGTCTCCTGAAGCTCGCGCAGAACGTCCAAGCCGGTGATGTCGGGCATATTCAGGTCGAGAAATACTATATCCGGCTCGGTGCCACGAATCTCCGCCAGGCCCTGCGTCCCCGTGTGACTCAGGCCGACCTCATGGCCCTCCCTTTCCAACTGAATCTGCATGGAGCGACAGAGGGCCGTATCATCGTCTATGATATGAATGCGCATGGACTAGCCTTCCTTCGTGGCATGGTCAGGAAGGTGGATGCGAAACACCGCCCCTCCCTCGCTTCGGTTCTCGACCGTAATGGTCCCACCATGGAGTTCCACAATCTTTTTCACATTGGGAAGGCCCAACCCGGTGCCGTTTATCTTGGTCGTATAGAAGGGCTGAAAGGAGCGCTGCAACGCCTCCTGGCTAAAGCCCGGACCGGTGTCTTCCACGACAATCTCAATCATTCCATGGGGCTCTCCAACCCGGCGGGCCCCAACCCGGACGACGCCCCCATCGGCCATGGCTTCCAAGGCGTTTCCGATGAGATTGCTCAACACGCGACAAAACTGTTCTTTGTCCACGAACAGCGCTCGCCCTTCGAGTTGGTCTTCGATCACCAGTTCCGTGTTCTCCAGGGTAGCCACACCCTCCATGACATCCCGAACCGAATCAGACAGTTCCGTAAACGAGAGATACGTCCGTTTCATTTCAACGGGTTTACCGAAGCTCAGCAGGTCGGTCAGCATGTGATCGAGACGGGTCGCCTGCTGGAGTGCAATTTCGCCCAATTCCTGATTGCCTTCGAGCTGCCCCTCGGCCCGGGTCAACACCTGAAGATTCATCTTGATAGAGGAAAGGGGATTGCGCATCTCGTGCACCGTGCTGGAAGTCAATTCACCCACATAAGCCAGCGTCGTCGTTCGCACGAGTTCTTCCTGCTTCTCCTTGAGTTCGTCCAGCATGGCGTTGAAGGCCATCCGCACTTCTTCGGCTTCTGCCACATCCATGGCCTCAAGACGCTCCCCCACATACCCGCGCCGAACCCGGTGTGCGATCTCCATGAGTTGCCGCAGGGGTTTTCCCATCAGTTGGGTCATCCAGAATGCGATGAGGACCACCAGCACACAGGTCACGAATACGGTCGAGAGCGTACGCACCAGGAGCACATCGAGCCAGACCAGGGCTTCGTCGCGCTCTATCTCCGTGACGAGCTGCCAACCTTCAAAGCCGATGGGAATAGCCGCGCCCAGAACACGACTCCCCCGGTAATCCCGATAGGATGAAACGGCGGAAGAGACGCCATGATGATGGGAGGAATCCACCGCCCCCTGTCGCCAGGGCATAAAGCCTACCTCCTCGTCGGACAGCGGTTCGGTGAGAATGCGGTTGTCCGCCGATACGATATAGACCTTGCCCGTATCATAGAGTCCTTGTCGGTTCTGTAACAACGGGGTCAGTCGCTTCCCCAAATCCAGGTAGGCCGCGAGAAACCCCACCGGCTGTCCGCTCGCACCGGCAATCGCGCAAACCACGTGGAGCCCCACGTCGCCGGCCGCATGCCCGTGGGCCAAGCCGAATACAGCCCCATCCGACGCTATCGCCCGGGCCTGTAAATCTTCATCTACCAGGGTGTGATGGGAATCGCCGGACAAGTGGCTCGACGCCAGGGGGCGCCATGCCCCATCGAGGACAACCACTTCGCCAAACGTGGGATTGGATGCCCGAAAAACGTCGAGGGTCTGCTGCAACCGGTCTCGGGAGGCGTCGTCGTTCCCTTCAGCGGCCCGCACCAATTCGCCGGTGGTCGGCAATGTCGCCATCGTCTCGACACGGCTCGTGCGCTCTTCAATCCAGCTGAGCACACTGCGGGCCCGGCCATGGGCAACGGCCAGCACATGCTTGTGGGCCAGTTCATAGACCGCTTCCATGGCGCAGTGATAGCCCTGAACACCCAGTGCGGCGATGGGGATCATGGAAATCGCGAAGAGCGCCGAGAAAATTCGGCTACGCAGGGTACCGAATATCCGTTTCTGACCCATCCTGTCTCTCCTTTCGAATACACCGTGCACCGAGTGAGCGTAACACGGTGCCCCCTTCCCGTGCGAAGGGCGGGCGCTCAACGAGAACAGGGCGTGGGCAAGCAAATCACCCACGCCCGCCCCGGTTCCTCATAACGTGTGGTCAGCGCGCATCGCCACCCGCTTTCCCGGCTCCTTCGGGCCTTGCTTCATCAATTTTCGACAGGAACTTCGCAGGGTCCTTTTCGAAGTCCTTCACGCACCCCTTGCAGCACAAACGAACCAAGCGGTTGGCGAAGACGCGATCGATAGGATCGCCCATACTCCCCAACGCTTCACCACTGACGACGCAGGTCTTCAACGGATAGGTCTTCTGTTGCTGCGCGATCACCGCCTCGTCAACAATGGCGAGATATTTGGCAGGGTCGGCTTCGACCTTCTTGATGCACCCTTCGCAGCACAGGCGCACGAGGCGGTTCTGATACACCACTTCGATGGGGTCGCCCATGCTGCCTAACTTCGCTCCACTGACTGCACAGGTGGTCAGGGGGTAATAGGGGCTCTGCTGCTTTACGATGGCCTCGTCAACCTTGGCCAGACTACCGGCCAGGTCGGATTCAAATTTCTTCGGGCACCCGGCGCAACAGAAGCGGATTTCTCTGCCATCGTAATTCTTCACGATGGGTTCCCCCATGGAGCCGAGTTTTTCGCCCGTGACCGGGCAGGTATCCAGGGGATAGCTATCCGCGGACGCCACCGGTGCACCCAACACG
>JAUIMA010000319.1 GCA_030432675.1 Candidatus Hydrogenedentota bacterium
GCCTGGAACTGGTGGCCCATAACGCCGCCGCGGCCCGGCGCAATATCGATGCAGCGGGCGTGGGGGACAAGGTCGACATTCGGGTGGGGGCGGCCCTCGACACCCTGAAGGCCATGGTGACCAATGGCGAGGCACCCTTTGACTTTGTCTTTATGGACGCCAACAAGGATGGGTATCCGGAATATTTCGAGCAGATTATGCACGTGGTAGCGCCGGGGAGCGTCATTATCGCAGACAACGTCATCCGTAACGGTACGGTCATTGATGAAGACAGCACGGAACCCTATATTGTCGGTATCCGAAAGTTTAATGAATTGGTCGCCGCCGAGCCCCGCGTATCTGCCACGGCCCTGCAGACCGTGGGGAGTAAGGGCTATGATGGTTTCGCGCTCTTGCGGGTGGTCTCGGACTGACAAGGGCGGTGTCTGTCGGTATGCCTGTGATGCTTCGTAGAAAGCGACTTGAACCACGAATGAACACCAATGGACACGAAATGTGTTGGCTGAGAAGGAGCGTCGATGAACAGGTTAATGGGTATTTCGCTTGCTTGGCTGGTGGGCACCACCGTTCTGTTTACTCCCGCGTGGGCGGTGGACGTTGAAGCCGCTCGGAGCACCGTCCGGATTCGTATTCTGGAGGAGTACACGGGCACGGTTATTCCCGCCATGGTCTGCATCACCGATGACCAGGGTGTCGTGCACCTGCCACCCGATGGTCGTGCGATGGACGCCCCTTCATCGACCGAGGCCTTTTACCGCGGTGTGGCCTTTGACTCCGACCCCAACTGGATTGGGCCCGTGCGTAAGACCGCCGGTCTGGGCGACAACGATGATCGGAGTTATGTCTATCAGGAGGAGCCCTCCATTCCCTACTGGCGTGAGCCGGTCATGTATCAGGCTTCCGGTGATTTCACCATCGCGCTGCCGGAGGGGACGTGGCGGATTGCCGTCGAGCATGGACCGGAATACGTGCCGGTGGTGAAGGAAATACAGGTGGCTGGCAGCGGTGTGTCTACAGAAACCGTCCGAATGCACCAATGGCGCGATATGCCCCGTCGCGGTTGGTGGTCCGGCGACGTGCACGTGCACCACCCTTCCGAGGAGGAAAGCCACCGGGAGTTTCTGCTCCACTATGCCCAGGCGGCAGACCTCCATCTGGTTAATCTGCTGGAGATGGGTCACCACGAAGGGACGGAGTTTCATCAGGCCGGGTTTGGCGTGCACTACCGCGAGCGCCGGGGGGACTATTGGCTCGTTTCCGGACAGGAGGATCCCCGGAGCACCTTTGGCCATATCATCGGGCTCAACTTAAGCGGTATGGTGCGGGATGTGGGGCGCTATGATTTTTACGATGTGGCCTTCGACGGTATCCACGAACAGCACGATGCGCTGGTAGGCTTTGCCCACTTCGCGTGGAATGGCTGCGACCTGCCTCGGGGCTTCCCGTGGTATGTGACCACCGAAGCCCTGGATTTCATTGAGCTCATGCAGTTCAACACGGTCAATACCACTGATTACTATGACTACCTGAACCTGGGCTTCCAACTGACGGCCGCAGCGGGCAGCGATACGCCCTGGGGCTCTACCATCGGTGAGGTGCGGACCTATGTGTATGCGGGGCGGCCATTCCATGCCGATGCCTGGTTTGAAGGCCTGGGACGGGGCAACACCTTTGTGACCAATGGGCCCATGCTCGATTTTACGGTGAATGGGGAACTGCCGGGCGAAAAAATTGCGTGCGAGGCGGGGGAAGTGGTGCGCATCAAGGCGTTTGTCCACAGCCATCCCAAGATTGGGGTCTTGAAAAAGCTGGTGCTGGTGGGGAACGAGGGCGTGCTTGCCGAGGTGGAGAATCCCCGGCAGAAGGACGCCTTGTCCTTGCGATTGAAACGTCCCATTGCCCACAGCCAGTGGGTCGCGGTCCATGCGGTCTGCGAGAACGGGGCCCAGGCCCATTCAACGCCCGTGTACCTGACCGTCGAGGAGCGCCCCACGTGGGACCCGGTCCGAGGACCCGCCATCGTGCAACGACAGCTGGACGCCATCGATACGATAGCGAAAGAGTTCGACGCCACCAAGGGAGAACGGGAGGCGGGTATCCATGAGCGCCTGGCGCAGGCGCGGACCTATTATGGGGAGATGTTGGCGGCGATGGAGAAGGACGCGGTGTTGCGTGAGGTGGAGTGAGGGGGACATGATTGGACGGGGCGAAAGCGTGGCGTAGATTATTCTTGCCGCGAAATCGCCTCGGGGTTTCCGGCTCCGTTGTCCACGCATCGCCGCAGGAGCGGCAAGGTAGGCATTCCCACGGGGGACCGTGTGAACGAGGCCCTTGACCCATAATTTTCCATTTCAAGACCTTCGCCCCGACACAAAAAGACCCGCCAACTTCGGGCTGGCGGGTTGTGTCGTAGACGGGCTTATACGGTTTCGGGAATCACCCACGGGTCGCGGTACTTCGCCCGGAGTAGCTGGTTGGCTTCTGCGTGGTCGATGAATTCCTCTTTCTCGCCATCCCAACGCAGTTTCTGGTTGCCCAGGCGGTTGGAGATGTTGGCGAGGTGGCAGAGGTTCATGGAATGGTGTCCGTCGGCCACGTCGGTCTTGGGGGTGGATCGGTCGCGAATACATTTGAAGAAATCGTCGAAGTGGAGATCGATGATGCCGCCCCATTTGTATTCGGAAAGCTCGGAGGCCACGGACTTGGAGGAGCGGGTCTTGCCGTCCCCTTCGAAGACTTCCCAGCCGCCGCCATGGCGGCCGAAATACATGATGCCCTGGGTGCCGAGCACTTCGATCTTCGTGGCGCTGAATTGCCAGTCGGGAAACTTGCTCTTGTCGGGCAGGTGGACGATGCGGTGGTTGTAGGGACACCAGAAGCCGCCTTCCATCATCATGGTCACCTTGTCGAACTCGAAGGTGGAGAACTGGGTGTCGGGCTGCTCGCGGCCATCGTCGAAGCGGTACACGCCGCCCGCGCTGAACACGGAGTTGGGCGCCTTTTTCCCGATGAGGAGCCGGGCGATATCCACCTGGTGAATCAGGTCGCCGGTGAGGGCCCCGTTGTAGAAGTCCCAGTGCTTCTGGAACCAGCGGCCGGGGCGGTAGGGCAGCATGGGAGAGGGGCCGCACCAGAGGTCGTAGTCCAGGCCATCGGGGATGGGCTGTTCTTCGGCGGTGGGCTCGGGGCCGCCCGCCTGCATGAGATAGACGCGGGCCAGCATGACATCGCCCAGCTTGCCGCTCTCGATGTAGTTTATGGCGGACTGGACATAGGGCGCGCTGCGGGTCTGCATCCCCACTTGGACGATGCGCTCATATTTACGTGCGGCGGCAATCATCTGCTGGCCGTCCCAGACGCTCATGGATTGGGGCTTCTCGACGTAAACATCCTTTCCGGCCTGACAGGCCATGATGGTGGCGAGGGCGTGCCAGCGGTCGGAGGTGGAGCAGATGAGGGCGTGTACTTCCGGGTCGTCGAGGATGGTGCGGAAATCCTGGACGAAGGTGGGTTTTTCGTCGAGCCCTTCCATCACGATTTCCGTGGCAGCACCGGCGGAGCGGGTGTCGCAGTCACAGAGGTATTTGATGTGGACGTCGCTCCGTTTGGCGAGGCTGGCCAACAGGGACTTACCCCGGCCACCGAGGCCCATGACGCCTACGATGATTTTGTCATTGGCGGAGACGCCCGCCCCAGCCTGTAGTGCGGCCATGGTGGCGGCAGCGCCGAGGGAACTCTTCAGAAAACTTCTGCGTTTCAGTGTACTCATTACCCGATCCTCCAATCGTTGCCTTTGCACGGCCATGCGGCAAAGGGTAGTTTCCGGTCAGGGCAGCGCAGGCGGTCCGCTCACGCCACGAAAGCCCATAATAGAGCTTTCTTTATAGGGCAGCAGGGTGGCCCCCGATACGCCGTCGCACCCTTCGGGCACATCCAGCCAGGAACCGCCCCGGGTTACGCGATAGCCATCCAGTCCCGCGTGGTGCTGGGTGGTGTACCAGTCGATGGTCCACTCGTTGACGTTCCCCGCCAGGTCGCAGGCCCCATAGGGACTATTGAATTTGGAAAAGCTCCCCACGGGCGCCACATTGGGGTAGCCATCCTCTTCGCTGTCGAAATTGCAGCGATAGATCCCCTCCGCATTGGGTATTTCATCTCCCCAGGGATAACGGCGCTCGGGCATGGGATTGGGGACCGCCTTCGTTTCATCGCCATCCAGGAAGAGGCCACCGACGCTTGCCTTCTCCCATTCCGCTTCCGTGGGCAGGCGTAAGCCGCACCAGCGGAGGAAACCCACGGCGTCGTACCAGGAGACATAGGAGACGGGGTAGTTCTCCCGTCCAGGCACCACCGAATAGGTGCCGTTTTCACTGCGGAGAATACCACAGCGCTTTTCGTTCGCCATTTTCTCGTGATAGCCCGTGCCATCTTGGCCCTCGGCATTCAGATAGTCGGCATACATGGCGATGGTCGTTTCGTATTTGGCGAGATAATAGGTCGGAAGGGTAGAGCGGGCCGTCGTGTGACGGCCGGATTGATCGCGGCCCTGTCCAGGGAGACTCCGTAGCTTGAAGGTGCCCCCGGGCACGGCCACCATGGCAAGGGCCCGCACCTGCACTTCGAGGGTGTCTACATCCTGGTGCACATTCTGGCTTGCGCCCCACCAGATAACTTTCTTGTGGCCCGATTCCTCCACGATTCCCGCACCATTGCCCCCGAGCAATTCGGCGGAAAGGAGCTTCCAGTTCTCGCCTTCGCCCATGCGGTAGTGGAGGAAGACATAGGCGGGGGAGGCCGGATTGAGGTCCGGGGTCTCCAGATCATACTCAATGACTATCTTGGGTCCCGCCAACTCGGTGGCCTCGTTCCAGACGTTGAGGTTGGTGGTGGGTAGCCAGCTGGCGTGGGTGAGTGGACTAAACAGCAGGGTGGCCATCAGCAGGACGGCCGCAATTCGAATCATAGTGCTCTCCTTTACCTTCGGAGGCGAAGTGCTTCCCCCGAAGCTACCCTTCAGTGTGAAGATTTGGGGCGGGAAACGCAAGCTTGCGTCGGGTGCTTTTGGGGGTGGTGAAAAAGAGGGGTGAACCACGAATTTACACGAATGCTTTGTAGCCCGATCCCAACCGTTTGGCCCACGTCGGCTCCTGCAAGGAGAGAATTGCTCTTTGCAATTGAATCGTCTTGGGGGCGTGCCGTTTCTGTCGCTGATTTCACCGCAGGAGCGGTGGGGTATGCATTCCCACGGGGGACCGTGTGAACGAGGTACTTTTTTTGCCGGTGTGGTGCAGTTCAGCGGGAAGGCGCTCTGCGGAAGGTGAAAGTACCCCGAAGGGGCAACATACAGAAACTTCAGCACGGGCCGTCGCAGAGTGATATGGTTCTGGATAGGTGGATGCTATTGAATACGAATCAATGCGCCACCGCCTGCTGAGAGGGGCAGCTTCGTCGTGTTCTCAGTGACCGTAATTTCCGAGTCGCTTGTGAGGTTGACTGCGCGCACGAATGCGCCGTCTATCCTTAATACCACCTCCCGCGTCTCGTGCAAGTTATCATTCACCACAATCAGATAGCGCGCGCCACTTTCCGGTTCCACGAAGCCCTCCACGGACGCCGGACCGTCTACCACTTCCGCGAAGGCCTCGTCACTCCGTTTCAGGCGCAACAATAACTCCCCGTGGGGCGCGAGTTGGGCGTAGACCTTGCCGAGTTCTTCCAGTTGGGGCGTGGTGCTGCCGTCGGGGTTGGTGAGGGCGTTGGGACCGAGGTCGGTGGCTTCTTTCGCGAGGACTTCTTTCCACTTCACGTCTTTGGGGGGTAGGGAGGCGGTTTCGGGGTTGGGTGCTTCGGGGGCCAGGGTGTAACAGACGAAACCCTTGGCACCGCTCCGGAAGGTCTCCCATACCTGCCAGCGGATTTCGGCGAGGGTAGGGGCGCGCCAGTGGAGGTAGGCACCGGGGAGGCCGATGAGATGGCCCTCGGCGTTGTATTCCCGGGGGCCCCAGATGTCGCTGAAGCATTGGCCCATGACCCACGCACCTTGGGGGCCATCGCCGATGGCGTCCATCATCTTGGCGGCCTTGCTGCGGAAGAAATGCTTGCTGGCGTTGTCCGTGTGGGGGCCGTTGGGGTCTTTCGGCCCGAAGAAGGGGTAGAGATCCATACAGACCAAGGGGAGAGTCGTTCCCGTGGGCACGAGTGGTGTCTGGGGCCACATGGTGACGGCGGTGGTGAAGCGATTGGGGTCGAGGTCGCGGAACTTCTGCCGGAGAGTTTCGACGCGGGGCAGGTGCTCTGCCAGGGGCTCATCGCTCAACACCCAGCCCACGAGGGTTTTGGAGTCTCCGGCCGCCGCAATGATTTTGGGCAGCTTCTTGTCGTAGTAACTCGCGTTGTCGACCCAGCGCCAGTCCACCTTGGCCTCCACGGCCCCCATAGAGGGCAGGAGGCGCATAGCACGCTTTTCGCACTCGGAGATCAGGCGGGGGAGGTCGTCTTCGTTCATGTTGGTGACCCAGAGGAGGTTCACGTGGTTGGCCTGGAGGGCGTCGAGGCGTTTTACCGCATCCGCCCAGTGGTCGATACCGTGAACCTTTGCATTGGCGCCTATGCGCTCCCAACTCACATAGGCCCCCAGGGGCACAAAGGCGGGGGGCTGGTCGGCGGGGAAGGGGGCGGCGGATGTGCTTGGGAGCAGACAAAGGAAGGAAAGCGTCAGTAGAAGAGAGAGGGTGCGCATGAGGGGTGCCTTGATTACTTTGTGACTGTTCGGATGATCAGGTCTATTTGTCCATTGTGGCGCCGCAATTAAGGAGCACACGCTCAAATGAGTTTCTATTCGCAGGCAGGGCAACGTATCCCGCTCCACGCACACGAATAGGCGGAGCCTAATCGCGTGGCACGGGCCGTGGTCCCTTGAGTGGGGGCAAAGGAGAAGTTATCACAACGTCATTCCTTCAATTCAACCCACTCGGTTCCTTACGGCGGCCGTTATTTTTGCTCTTTCAAGATGCGCTTTATAAAGCGTAACGCGGGGGGATGGCCCGGGTCGGTCATCTGGCCGTGGTCGTAGCCGTCCATTTCATAGAGTTCCGTGTCGGGGTGGTCGACGACCTGCATCATGCGCCAGAGGTAGGCATTTTCTTCGTAACGTCCCAGTAGTTCCAACTCGCGGTCCCCCGTAATGAGCAATATAGGCGGTGCGTCTTTGCGCACGTGGAAAAGGGGAGCGAGTTCGTCGATGATGGGCTGGGTACCCTCGATGCCGCGCTCTTTGCGGACGGTAAAATGGGTGATGGTGTGGCCACTATAAGGGATGAGGCCGGCGATGTCGTTCGCGTCGATGTCGTGGGCGGCGAGCCACGATTTATCGAGTCCGATCATGGAC
>JAUIMA010000320.1 GCA_030432675.1 Candidatus Hydrogenedentota bacterium
AGCAACTGCGGTGAATACCTACCTGCGCCCCGAGACCTGCCAGTCGATCTTCGTGAATTTTAAAGAAGTCTACTCGTCCAACCGCTGTCAGATTCCCTTTGGTATTGCCCAGGTCGGTAAGGCCTTCCGCAACGAAGTGAACCCCCGGAATTTCATCTTCCGCAGTCGCGAGTTTGAGCAGATGGAGATCGAGTTCTTCTGTAAGGAAGAAGACGAAGAAGCCTGGTTCGAGAAGTGGCAGGCTCAGATTTGGGACTGGTACCTCCGCCTCGGACTCCAGGAAGAGAAAATGCGTTGGTACGAGCACCCGAAAGAGTCGCTGGCCCACTACTCCAAGCGCACCGTCGACGTGGAATATGAATTCCCCTTTGGCTGGGGTGAGTTGCAGGGGCTCGCCAATCGCGGTACCTTCGACCTCAAGGCCCACACCGAAGCGTCCGGCAAGGACCTCTCCTTCTTCGATCAGCAGGCCAACGAGCGTTTCGTGCCCACCGTGCTGGAGCCCTCCGCCGGTGCCGACCGGGCAACCCTGGCCGTCCTGTGCGCGGCGTACACCGAAGAAGAAGTCAACGGCGAGCAGCGCGTGGTCATGAAGTTCGCGCCGAAGCTGGCGCCCATCAAGGCCGCCATCCTGCCCCTCGTCAAGAAAGACGGCATCGCCGAAATCGCCCAAAACCTGGAAAAGAAGCTGCGCCGCAAGTTCACCACCTACTATGATCAGGCTGGTGCCATCGGGCGTCGCTACCGTCGTCAGGATGAAGTGGGCACGCCCTTCTGCATCTGCGTCGACTACGACACCAAAGAAGACAACACCGTTACGGTGCGCGATCGGGACACGATGGAGCAGGTGCGTATGCCCATCGACGAGGTGGCCGCCTTTATCGAGCCCAAAGTCTCCTTTGACGATGAGGCGTAGGGGACTGCCTCTACGTGACGTTGGTGGCGTACACATCAATAATGTCTGGCGGAACCGATAGCGTTGACGCGGGCGGATAGCCCAATTGTCGAGGCCGTCCCCCTCACGCTGGAGACGCCGTGATTTTCAGTGGATATTGTGGACGAAGTGGACGGTGTGGACGATTACTCAATGTCCACGACCTCCACACCGTCCACGATTTCAGCGGTGTCGCAGGCACTGTGCCGCGTGTGAAATCGGGGCGTGCCACATCCAGGTCCCAACGGGTATACTTAAGTGCTTGGCATTCCAAACCAACTCGCTTAGAGACCTTGTGAAAAAAAAGTCTGTCCAAAAAAAGAAACGTAAACAGGTTCGCACGCGGAACTGGGAGGAAGCCCATGAGACGGCCTTCACCCATGATCGTGCACGTCATCGCCGCGCTCAGACGGCTATTTCCGATGTGGCCGTGGAGTCCAACAGCCTCTCCGAAGACTTCGTATGCAACGCGCTGGTCATTTCTCACTCCAAGAAATGGGCCTTCGTATTAAAAGATGGACAGGAAGAGCTCTGCCTCATTGATGAGCGTCTGAAAGAGGCCAACGCCACCCTCCTCGCACCCGGAGACAGTGTTTTCGTGGAGCGGGAAGCCGAAAAGTGGTTCGTCCGTGGGGTGGGGCCCCGAAACACCCGCCTGAGCCGTCCCGGACACGAGCACGACCGGCTCGACGAACAGGTCTTTGCGGCCAACATCGATTGTCTTATCATTGTGGCCGCCGCAGCCAATCCACCCTTCCGTACCGGCCTGGTGGATCGCTATCTCATCGCGGCGGAAGTGGGGGGCGTAACACCAATTGTCTGTGTCAACAAGATGGATCTGGTCGACGAAGAGCCGCCGGAGCTGAAAGACTATGAAGCCCTCGGTTTTCAGGTGATCCGCACCAGTTGTGAAACCGGGGAGGGGCTGAAAACCCTCCGTCAGGCACTCGCGGGGAAGCTCAGTATCCTCTCAGGGCACAGCGGGGTCGGCAAATCGACCTTACTCAATGTGCTGGATGAAGATCTGGAGGTCCATACCCAGGAAGTGAGTGACGTCTCCCAGCGGGGACGGCACACCACGACGGCCTCACGCCTCTACGAATTGGACGGTGGTATTCGCATTATTGATACTCCCGGAATTCGAGCCCTGGGCGTTTGGGGGGTTTCCCCCGAAGAAGTGGCCTGGTTCTTTCCCGATTTGGCCGAACTGGGTGAGAACTGTCATTTTCGTAATTGCAGCCACACCCATGAGCCCGACTGCGCCGTGACGGAAGCCCTCGATGCCGGGGAACTAACGGCCTGGCGCTATGATTCCTACCTGCGCATCCGCGGGAGCATGGAAGAAGAGCAGGAAGGTCCCTTCGGCGACAAATACGGCCGAAAATCCTCCGATTACTAGTCCGCCCTGGACTATATCTCCTCCATGCATCGATCTTCGGTCCAGAATTGGGAGATCTGTACGATTATCAGCTCTTTTTTCAATGGAAATCCGCATATGCCATAAGACAAGTTCCAATATGGAACCAAAGCGACCCTTTTGTGATAAGAAGGCCACTTTATGGTCAGAAGCGGCGGTCAGATAGTTACTTGGGCGTGGCCTCAACAAGGTGGAGTTACGATGGCGGTATTTGAGTTTAGCGCACTGTCCACGGACAGTCTCGAAGATCGCGCCGAAGGCACGATAGTGGCCCCGGACAAGCTGGCGGCCTTTGACAAGTTGAAACGTCTGGAATATGACGACATTAAACTGAAGCCCTTGCACGGCGTCGAAGCTTTTATTCGACAATGGACGGCGGACGTTTCCTGAGATATGACATAACAGAATCCGATTGGATTCTTGGCGATCTTCGCACACACATGTAGTTGAAGCAGGTGGCCCTCCCAAGTTACCTGCGAGGCTACAACGCAGCACTCCCTGACAAACCCCCGGGGAGTGCTTGTCGTATCTGGACCTATCGATAGGACGAGGGCGGCACTGGTTCCCTTCCCAAACGGGGGAAAGTGTCGGGGTGAACGGATTCGGTAAAAGCTACTCAGCTTTGACTATAAAACACCGTCAATGTAGGGGGTTGTCTGAGTCTGGTGTGGGGGTGTACTGCATAAGGGGTTGCAGGTGAGGACGTTGCAATTTCTCGAAACTCGGGAACGATTTATGCTGCCTTTTTCCAGTGAAGTACGGAGACAACCTGGAGAAGGAGGTGTACCCATGAGATACCCGTCGTTGTTGTTCGTAGTCGCATTGGTGTTTGGGGCAATCGAAAGTTGGGGGTTGGCTGTTTATGATCTGGAGGTGGAGGCGACCTTGTTTCCTGTTGGTGGAGCCGTTGCCTTTCCACCCGCCTACGACGGTCCGCCCGGTGGTCCGCGCAACGCAGTGCCCGTCACCAACCGCCTGGGTTGGGCACAGCCTGCGGGTAAATTAGATACCTTCACGCTGGGTGGTGGCGATTTTGTGGCCATAGCCGCCGCATCAGAGACGAAGCCGACGCCGGGATTTCCACTGGAAGGCCCACATGGCTCGCTCGGCGTGACTGGTTGGGCGGATTCGCCGCCGGACTCCTTTTCATTGGCCGATGCCTCGGTCAACAACATGATGCTTCGCTTTTCCAATATCAGCGGGCAGGATCTGTGGATTGACTGGGAACTCAAGGTCTCTTGGGATGTGCTCGTCGCGGTGGACGATCTCGCAACGGAATTTGCCCATGCCGGTTTCTTTGTGGATGTGGCCGGCGCCGGTGTGAACTCGTCGGTGTCCAGATTCTGGGATGCGAATGATGCCAATGTGGGTATGGAGGCCCTTACCCTTTCCTTTCTTATTCCGAAGTTTACGGTGAGTACGGTGGTCATGAACATGTGGGCCTTCGGTTATGCCGATTCCAGTTTTCCACCGCCCCCTCCGCCGCCTCCGCCACCACCACCACCGCCCGAAATCCCGCCGGAAATGCCCATTCCGGAGCCGACGACGATGGTGTTGTTTGGATTGGGACTTACACTGCTCACGACCCGCCGAAGGGTTTCATAGCACCCTTCGGATTGGGGTATGACGGGCAGGGTATTCTTCGGAGTACCCTGCCCGTTTTTCGTCCACTTTTCCTCAGTGGGACTCCGAGGGGGTCCGTCGCCGTCGTATCGGCCGATTTATCTTGCAAGTCTGTCGCCGGGGTCGCTATGATCGGGGACCCCCGTATTCCGGGGCGCGGGCAAAGGTTTCCCAACCTGTGCAACCGCATACGGCCTGCCACCCCATTGCCTTCCCACGCGGTATGACGCGCGAAGAACGTAGTAGTAACCCGGAGAAATTGAATCCAATGGATTATGTATTGCTGGTAGTGGGGCTCGCCCTCTTGGTCAAAGGGGCCGATTGGCTCGTTCGTGGCGCGTCCTCAATCGCCCGGACTCTCCAGGTAAGTAACTTTATCATCGGCCTGACGGTCGTGTCCTTCGGCACCTCCCTGCCCGAGTTGGTTATCGGTATTGTGGCGGGCGGACAGGGAAACTCCGACCTTTTTATCGGGAATATTATCGGCAGTAACATCGCCAATATCCTTTTGATTCTGGGGATTTCGGCCATGATTTGTCCCTTGCCTGCAGGGCGGGGAACGGTCTGTCGCGAGATTCCCTTTACCTTGGGCGCGGCCATCGTGTTTTTCCTCCTGGTGAACGACCAGCTCTTTGACGGCGAAGCCACCTCGCGATTGGGCCATATCGATGGCTTTGTGCTACTCGCGTTTTTCTGCGCTTTTGTCTACTACGTCGCTCAGCTGATCAAGGATGATAAGAACCAGGAATGGGTGGGCGAGCAAGCGACGGATTCGACCCTGCGCTCGGTGGTCGAAATCGTGGCCGGGATTGCTGGCCTGGTAATTGGAGGACAGTTGGCCGTCAACAGCGCGGCGTCCATTGCCGAGGCCATGGGGCTCAGTCAGGCCTTTATCGGGTTGACTGTCATTGCCATTGGGACTTCCCTGCCGGAACTGGCGACTTCGGGAATGGCCGCCTACCGAAAAAACGTCGATATCGCCGTGGGCAACGTGGTGGGATCAAATATCTTCAACATCTTCATCGTGGCGGGTCTTTCGAGCGCCATCAACGCCATGGACTACAATCCGGCCAACAACATCGACTTCCTTATGATGATGGTCGCGACCCTCATTCTCTTTGCCTTCATGTTTACGGGGAAACCCAAGAATTCGTTGCAGCGTCGTGAAGGCGCCGTAATGGTGATGCTCTACATGGCCTACATGGGGTTCTTGATCTATCGCGGATAGGCGGGGACTGCACCGACGTTGTGTTTTGATTACGGGGAAGGCACGTTTGGGCCGAAAAATTCGCCCGGATCAGGGTGGATAAAGTGCTAGTCGGGGCTGTCCCCCTCTCCGTCGTGTCTTTACGTCTGGGAGGGGGACAGCCCCGACTTTTTTCTGCCCGTGGTTGGGGGTCGTTGTTGTGTTCGCCACGGGGTTGTTGCAGGTACTTGCCGTGGGCTATGTCGAGGCAGTCCCCGGGGACTGCACCGACGTTGTGTAGGCGGCTCAGCGGTACGTGCGCGCGGGCGAAATCGGTAGCGTCGGTTCGCGTGGAACTATGCATAGTCGGGGCCGTCCCCCTCTTCAACGTGTCTTTACGTCTGGGAGGGGGACAGCCCCGACTTTTTTCTGCCCGTGGTTGGGGGTCGTTGTTGTGTTTGCCACGGGGTTGTTGCAGGTACTTGCCGTGGGCTATGTCGAGGCAGTCCCCGCTAGCGCCGCGTCGCGAGGGTTTTCGCGGTGACGACCATGTCGAGGAAGGCTTCCTTCTCGGGATCTCCGCCGGTGGCCGGGCGGGCCAGCTCCAGGATGCGGTCGAAGTTGTTGGCATGCCGGTAGCCCGAGTTGCGTAAGACCTGGCCGAAGGCCGCGACGGACGCCGCAAAGCGGAAGTCGGGGTCACTTTCCCGGAGGTCGCCGTTCACGTAGTTCAGCGGGACCTCCAGCTTGGTGCTTTCATTGCCCGATGGCTGCTTGTAGCGCATCTTCACCGTGAGCCACTCAGCGGCCGGTGTGGGCTTGTCTTCGAGCTCGGGCGTGCCCGTCTCTGAGTACTTTAAGGGGTCCACACCGGGCGTCGTGCTTGTCCCCCGGGGGATGATTTCATACAAGGCAGTGACCGTATGGCCCGCGCCGATTTCCCCGGCATCTTTCGTGTCGTCGTTGAAGTCCCGGTTGGCCAGGGCCCGGTTCTCGTAACCAATCAGTCGGTAGTGTGAGATGCGGTTGGGGTTGAACTCCACCTGAATCTTCACATCCTTCGCGATGGTCTGGAGGGTGCCCGAGAGCTGCCGGCCCAGGGCCTTTCGTGCTTCGGCGTGGGTGTCGATGTAGGCGTAGTTGCCGTTGCCGCGATCGGCCAGCTGTTCCAGCGTGGAGTCCTTCAGGTTGCCCATGCCAAAGCCCAGGGTCGTGAGGAAGACGCCCGACTTGGCCCGGGCTTCTATCATGCCCATGAGGCCCCCGTGGGTCGTGTTGCCCACGTTGAAGTCCCCATCGGTCGCCATGATGACCCGGTTGATGCCTTCGGGGTCATAGGCGGCCTGGGCCATGTCGTAGGCCATCTGGATGCCACCGCCACCATTCGTGCTGCCTCCGGAGCGGAGGCTGTCGATGGCCCGGAGAATGACCGCGTGTTCGCTGGACGGTGTGAGGTCGAGGACCTTCCGGGCATCCCCGGAATAGGTGACAATGCCCACCCGATCCCGGGTCGTAAGCTGGCTCAGGAGGGTCTTCATGGACTCCTTCACCAGGGGCAGCTTATTGGCGTCGCCCATGGAGCCGGAGACATCCAGGAGGAAGACCAGATTCGCCGGGGGACGTTCTGCCGCAGCCACTTCTTTGCCTTTCACGCCAATGCGGACGAGGCGGTGATTGGGATCCCAGGGGGCGGGGGCCCCATGGACTGCCACCGCGAAGGGATGGTGATCCGTTGGCTGGGGATAGTTGTAGGCGAAGTAATTCACCATTTCCTCAATACGGACCGCGTCCGGCGGGGGCATCTGGCCCCGGTTCAGGAAGCGTCGCACATTGCTGTAGGCCGCCGTGTCCACGTCGATGCTGAAGGTGGAAAGGGGTTCCGCCCGGGTTTCGAGGAAGGGTTTAACGCCCGTGACCTTCACGTAGGTCTCCGAACCGGGACCGCCCAGGATTTGGGTGTTCTTCGGGTCAGGGGTATTCCAGTTCCAGGGGAGCTGCTCGGGTTTGGGGGCGGGTTCTGGTGCCACCTCATCACTGGGCAGGTGGGAGGCCATCTGTCGGGGTAATTCCTGCTGACCCGTCAGGTTACCTACGTTGTATTCAGACCACTGCTCTTCTTCGGCAGCTGGGACGTTGCCTTCTCGTTGGCTTCCATCCGTTTCGTAGGAAAGGCTTAGCCCGTCTCTCAGGTTGGCGTTGATGTTGAGACGGTTCCTA
>JAUIMA010000321.1 GCA_030432675.1 Candidatus Hydrogenedentota bacterium
TCCCAACGAGAAGCTCAATATTGCGGCCGTCGGAATCGGAGGTATGGGACGGGGTAATATCAACGCCTGTGTATCGGAAAATATAGTGGCATTATGCGATGTGGATTCGAACCATGGGGCTAAGGTTTTCGAGGCCTTTCCGAATGCCAAGCGCTTCGTCGATTACCGGGAAATGTTTGATAAGGCGGCCAATGACTTTGATGCGGTCATCTGCGCCACGCCGGATCACACCCACGCGGTGGTTTCCATGGCCAGCATTGCCCACGGAAAGCATCTCTACTGTCAGAAACCCCTGGCCCACAGTCTTCACGAAGTGCGCGTCGTAACAGAAGCCGCCCGCGCGGCAGGTGTTCAGACGCAGATGGGGAATCAGGGCCATTCCTCCAATCAGATACGTCAGGTAAAAGAGTGGATTGCCGACGGCGCAATCGGACCGGTTCGGGAAGTACATGCGTGGAGTGATCGACCCGTGGGCGGTGATCCGTGGTCTGACTTTCCCATGATGGCCCGGCCCACAGAAACGCCTCCGGTTCCCGAATCCTTAAACTGGGATCTGTGGATTGGTCCGGCGCCGATGCGACCTTATCACCCAATATATCACCCCTTAAGCTGGCGTGGGTTTTATGATTTTGGTACGGGGCCTCTGGGCGACATGGGTTGTCATATCCTTGATCCGGCGTTCTATGCCCTGGATCTCGGGCATCCGAGCCATGTTCAGGCTTCTACCACCCACTACCAGGAAGGGATACAGTCGGAAACCTATCCCCGCGCCTGTGTGGTGCGCTACCACTTCCCGAAACGGGGTGCCATGCCACCGGTTGATCTCACGTGGTATGACGGCCGCCTGAAGCCACCGGTTCCGGATGTACTACCTGGAAATTTTGAGCTGCCGAGCAATGGTGCCATTTTTGTGGGCGATAAAGGCGTGATTATTCACGGCTCCCATGGTGCCGGTGGTGCCCGCCTGTTGCCCGAGTCCCTGCGCAATTCCTACACGGATCCAGCGGAGAGTATTCCGAGGGTGGAACAGAAATCCGGGGCCCATGAGCAAGATTGGATTCGTGCCTGCAAAGATGGCCATCCGGCCAGCTCGAGTTTTGAGTATGGGGGGCCCTTGACGGAAATGGTATTGATTGGGGTGCTCGCAATCCGAATGAAAGACCGCCGACTCGAATGGGACGGCGTTTCCCAGACCATCACCAACGATGCCGAGGCCAACGCCCTGGTGAATCCACCCTATCGGGAAGGCTGGTCGCTCTGACCCGTTATCCAGGGTAGAAATTAAAACGGCGGAACGCCCGGTGACGTTCCGCCGTTTTCTTTCCATGAACTTACTTATTGGGCAGGTACAGCGAATGACTTATTCCGGCTGTTGATCTTCCGCCCTTGCCTTGGCCAGCTCTTCCGCGATTTCTTTCAGCTCCGGGGCATTGGGCATGTAAGGCAGCAATCGCTCCAGAATCCGTTCGACCTTGTCATACTCATTCCATCGGATAAAGGCGGTGCCTTGCATGCGCGCAATCTGTCGCAGGTAATACTGGGCATTCTTATCATCCGGATCGATTTGAAGTGATTCCAGGAACAGGTTGGTGGCTTCATCGCCAATGGCCATGCCGCCGTAATAGGCCTGCAGTCCCTTCATGTCATGGGTGCGGGCGCGGTGTCGTTTATCGACGGCCGCGAGAAAGTCCGGGTCGGCGTCAGGAAGGAACAACGGCAAGGGACTACTCATGTGCTGTTCCAGGGCCTTCATCGACTCATGCTGGGTGCGGCTGTAAACCAGTTTAGGCGCTTCAAATTCCGCCCAGGGCAGGTCGTCGTGCATGATGGTGCCCCCTTCGGCGTAGGCGTCCAGGCCTTCCTCGGCCATCAGATAGCAGCCCAGAATGGAAGGGATGTCGGTGAAACCTACATCCGATAAGGCCTTTTTCAGATCTGGTTTGGTCAGCCGTTCCTGCAAGGCGGCCGCATCAAGACGAAGGGGCTCGTTTGATCCAATCAGAAAGAGATCGGCGTTGATAAACCATCCGGTATAGTGCGGAAACACCGACGTGAATGTTGCGGTAAGAGATTTTACGATTTCGGGATTCAGACTATGCAGGGGAATCCACTGGGATACCATGCCACCGGGTTTCAGGTGATCCAGGCAATGTTGATAATACTCTTGGGTATAAAAGGTCGATACGCCGGCCATGGCCAAGGGCATGGGTTCGAAGGTAATGATGTCGTATTCATGATCGGAGGTGAGAAGGAAGTTACGTCCATCATCGACGTGAAAGGTTACTTCCGGGCGATCGATGACACCGAGGTTGTCCACTTCAAAATAGGGTGCCGCTTCCAGTACTTCCGGTGAAATATCCACGGCGTCGATTCGCTCGAAATCTGACAGTGCCAGGGTGCCGCAGGTAATCCCTGATCCGAAACACATGAAGAGCACATCGGTGGGCTGGCGGTCGAAGAGGAGGGGTAAAACGCCCTGGAGGCGATTCATCTTAACGCCTTTTTCGATGGAGGTTGTGGCCTGCACCCGATTGATCCAAAGCACCCGGTTGGTGCCGGCTGCTTCGCTTCGGGGTTCCGAAACGGCTACCGTGGCTTCCACTCCTTCTTTGTAGTGCAGCACATGGTGATCATCGGGAATATATCCTGCGTTTAAGGACTGATTCACGTCTTCCGGCGCCCGCCAGAAACTCAAACCCAGGCACAGGATAACGAGGACCATGGTTGCTCCCTTGAAGGGGAGGGACGTGTCTTTGTGCATAAGCACCAGACTGATTCCCGCCAGGGTGAGGAGGAGGGCGAAAACGATGATGCCCCAATGGGTACCGAAGAGCGGTATGAAGAGGAAGCCGCCCGCCAGGGATCCGATAACGCCGCCAACCGTATTGGCCGAGTAGAGACGACCCACATCACGCCCCAGGGTGTTTCGGGTGCTGCTGATGGCCTTGACCACCAGCGGGAAGGTCATCCCGAGCAGGAAGGTTGGAAGGAAGAGCGCACGAAAGGCCAACCAGAATTTACCCTGGATGATAGCGCTCCAATCGCCGCCTGCTTCGATGTGCAGTTCCTGGATAGCGGTGGGCATATGGCTGAGGGTGCCCAACATATACACGCAGCCGACACCGGTGAGTGCGAGTACAGCTCCCAACCAAAGGGCCGGGCGTTGGAGCCGGTCTACCAGCAGGGAGGCTGCGGCGCTACCCAGGGCGATACCCAGCAACAGGGTGGTCAGCATGCTGGTATAGGCGTAAGTGGTTCCAAGAAAGATAATCGAAAGGAGCCGGGTCCATAAGACTTCGAGTCCAAGAGAGCAGAATCCCGATACAAAAAAGGCGGCGATGACCAGGGAGCGGGTCCTATCCCAGGAAGGGGGAGCAGTCTCCTGGGCGATAGGGGCACTTTCCACTGGGGTATCGTTTGTCTCGCGACGTCGAGAGATCAGCCACGCCGCCATACCTACCAACACATTCGCCGCTGCACCCCAAAGGGTCGTGTGGGTATATCCCAGGGCCGGTATGAGAAAGAACCCGGCAAGAAAACAACCTGCAACGGCACCCAGGGTGTTCAGGGTATAGAGGGCGCCGATACGCATGCCCCGTACCTGTACTTCCCGGGATACAAATCGGGCCAGCAAGGGGAGGGTGGCCCCCATGAGTGATACGGGCACAAAGAGGAGCACCAGGGCGAGCAGGCCACGGAAGAGGGTGCCGGCTGCGGGCGAAAGGTGAAAGTGTCGCAGGAGGGATACCACGACGCCTTCACCATAGGTGATGGCGAAAAGAAAGGCCAGGGCCCAGATGCCGATAATGATTTCGAAAATACCGTAGAGATAGAGAGGGCGGGCGGATCGATCCGCCAGGCGTCCACCCCAGACGCTTCCCACGCCGAGCCCCAGGAAGAAAATAGAAAGCACCGTTGATACCGCGTGGGAGGTCGTACCAAAGAGCAAGACCAGTTTCCGGGTCCACACCACCTGATAAAGGAGACCACACGCACCCGAAATGAAAAAGAAGAGTAGTACCAGGAAGAATAACAGGAGATGCGCACGGGCGAGGCGGGGTGCGGTGGATTCGGTCACGGGAAAAACTCCTTCGAACAACGGATAACAGTTAATTCTACCTCGGATTGAACCGATGGTGAGATGAATCAGATACGACTAGGGACTGGTTTCGGCCTCGGTCCATTTTCCGGATACGATGGGTGCCTGGTATTGGGTCAGGGCTTCCATCACCGCTTCGGGGGTGGTGGCGACCGTGAAGAGGTCGCACTGGTCTTCCTTTACCCGATCCGTATCCACCATATCGGCAAAACAGGCCATAAGGGAATCAAAGGCCCCATCGAGGTTTAGAAAAACTATCGGCTTATCGTGGTAGCCCAATTGCTTGAGCACGAGTACCTCGAAGAGTTCTTCCAGGGTGCCAAAACCACCGGGGAGAATGACGAAGGCCTGAGAGCGCTCGGTCATCAGGGCCTTGCGCTCTGACATGGTTTGGGTCACGATGAGTTCGTCGCAGGAGAGATAGGTGAGGGCGGGGACATTAAGTCGCTCGGGGATGACCCCGATTACGGTGCCACCTCGGGCATGCACCCCTTCGGCCACACAGCCCATGAGGCCCACCTTACCCGCACCATAGACCAATTCCAGTCCGGCTTCGGCGATCTGCTGACCCAGTCGGGTCGAGGCGTCACCCCAAGTCGCCTTCGCTGCGTCGCTTGAAGCGGCAAACACACACACGCTCTTAATCACGAGAATACCGATACTCCATCCCAATGCTCTCCAGAGGAAAAGCCATAGTATAGCGGATTTCCGTGGAATGCAACGGCATGAGGATCAGGGAAGATACCAGCGACCATGAAGATCCTGTTCGTTGCGGGGTTCCCGATTGAGAAGTGCCTCGTCCGGCTTCCATCCATCGGGAATCATCATGGCGGTGCAGAAAAACATGGAGCTCATGGTCTCATGGATGGTGAATTCGCATTCCACCGTGTTTACATCAGGGTGGCAGGACCAACTCCGCCACAAGGGCACGACAGGCACCTGGAATATGACGGGTGCGGCCGACGCAGCACCGCCGGGTGAGCGCCATACTTCGTTTCGCAAGTGGGGATAAATACCGCTCGTGATGCTATATATCGTCGTTCCGGGAACGGGGTCGGCGATTCCATCATATTGACTGACCCCGTGCTGAATATCGGTTGGATAGGTATAGCCCATACCCGTGGTCCAGGACATCCCCATGGGATTGGCCCCCAGCATGAAATCCAGGTTCTGGAGGGCGGTGTCACGGTATTTTTCGTTTCCGGTGAGCGCGTGGGCGATTAAGAGTGCCCGGCCGGGATTGCTCATGACCGATTCACCCCAGACCAGGCCATAGCTCTTGTTACGGGGCCAGCTGAAGCGGTACGGCATCGTTTCGGCGAAGCGGACCAGTTCGTCGGCAGGATCGAGAAAATAGGTTTTCATAAGGCGACGGCGCTGAAAGTCGGGTAGGATGCCCTCGCTCTCGTGGGCGAGTGAAAAATAGACCCAGGGAGAGTAATCGGTCAAGGTGCACGGCCAGACGTAGGGCCGAAAGGAACTCTTTAACGCCTGCGGAATGCTGCCCAGATACTGTTTATCGCCCGTCAAAAGAAAGAGCCGAATGCCTGCGTGGAGGAGGTAGGGCACGACATACGCGTCTTTTTCCTCCCACTCGATGGTGTAGGCCTCGCCTTTTCCCCGGTTGCGCTTCGCATGGATGGTGGTCTTACCCAGGCTGTTGGCCGGGTTATTGCCAAATCCCCACGCCTTAATGGCAGCCTCCTCATAGACAGCACTGGTCTTTTCGTCAAAGGCCTTCAGATGTTGGGCCAGCTGGGCGGCGGCGGCGGCGAACAACAGAGAATCCCAACGGGTTCGCTGGGCATACGCGTAGTCCACATCGCCATCGAGTGGGGGGTGGGTCCAGGTTTCTACAGCCCCGGAAACGCCACCGTCGGCCCGCATACTCTTTCGCCACACTTCCAGTCCATAGTGGGCTTCATCCAGCACATCGGGGACGCCATTGCCGGACTCGGGAAGATTGAGTTGTCCGTCGCGGAACTTGGCAGGGGCCAATTCATAGGCATAGAGAAAATCAAAGACCCCGGCGTAGTGGGTGCCGGCCCGGTCCCAGTCGGCGGCATCGTGCCAGCCGCCCCGGGCATCATCGGTTTTCCGGGTCGTGTCGGTGGTGGCCCCGATGACGTCAAAACGCTCGTAATTCTTGGGACGGTTGACTTCCCCTCGGGGAAATTCGATGTGTTCACTCTCGTAGACCGGGTCGGTATGGCAGCGTTGCCGTTTCCAGGCGGTGTAGGGGGCCTCACAGGCGATTCCACAGCGTTGGTGGTAAAAACCCCGGGCCGACGTGTAAAAGGCCTCTCCGTAGGCGCTCGGGCCATGTTTGAAGGGCCAGGAACGGCCCACCCCGGCGATCCGGATGTAAAAGGTGCCCGTCGCCTTCAAAGGGCTAAAGTCCAGTTCGAAGACGTTTTCCCCGTGGAGCATGATAGGCGCCTGATTGCTTCCTTTGTGGGGAACAGTCCAGCTGTTTTGGTCATGGGGGGTGATGGGGCCGGTAAAGACCACCTCGCCCGTGGCATTGTCCACCACCTCAAAGGTCTTGTAGGCACTGAAGTCCATGGGACCGGCACTGTAGAGGTGGGCTCCGAGATAGGCGTATTTATGGGGGGCATCGGGAAGATACCCGACCTGATTTACTTTGATGGCCCGGGAGACGCTGTGGCGTTCATCAAAGGTGAATCGAACGGTCTTCCTGCCCTGGACGGTGATCGTATATTCCACACCCCGTCTCAAGGGATGGGGAAGCTCGATATAACTGTAGTGCCCATAGTCCACATAGGGCCCACCCGTGATCCGTTCTCCGCCGAGTCCAACGGGGATATAGGCGACCTGTTTTGGCGCTTGGGGTCCGTTATACCGGTCGTCCGCCAGACTTTCGATACGATAGGCATCGGGCAGGAGCAATTCGCGCTCTCCCACCGCCTCCCGCGCCTGGGCAATATGCTCGGTGCGGAGGTCCTGCATGACCTTGCGCATCGTCCAATCTTTTTTCTCGGCCCGTTTGGTTCGGTCCCAGGCGCTGATGGCCCGCTTATACTGTCCATGGGTCAACTCGTCCATGGCATCGATGAGCTCTTCGGTCGTGGAGGTGACCACAATAACCCAGCGATCCGACAAAACGAGTAAACGGTCTACGCCCTCATAGTGCGCTTCCACCACCGGATCTTTTCCGGTGTATTCGGGAAGGGGTGCGCTGGAGGCGTCGCCGGACAGGAGGGTAAAGCCAAGCAGGAGCGCGGTAATCAGGGAGATG
>JAUIMA010000322.1 GCA_030432675.1 Candidatus Hydrogenedentota bacterium
ACGTGGGCGAAAAAGAAAATCCTGAGTACCCACAACTACGATGCCAGTCGAGGCTGTCCCCCTCTTCAAAGCCTCGTCACGGATGCCACCCGCCCCAAGCGACTCCGGTTGTGCCGCAAGTTCGCCAGAGGAGAATTCACTTACTCGCTGCGCGGTCTTGAGGGCGGGGGACAGCCCCGACTATCCCGTGTCCCCGCGTTAGCATGTCCCCATTTCCGCCCACACGTTAGACGCGGCTTCAAACGTTCATAACGTCGGTGCAGTCCCCGGCTCCGCTCCATACCGCGTTGTCGCCGGCTCCACCTGCTCCGCCGTGGGCCAGGTAGCGTGGCGGGTGCGGTAGGCGAGACGCCGACCGTCGTTCAAAATTGCCAGGAAGGCGGGAATCACCAACAGCGTCAGGGCCGTGGCGAAGACAACCCCGAAGGCAATCGAGGTTGCCATGGGAATCACAATCTGGGCTTCCAAATCGGTTTCCAACAAGAGGGGCGCAAGTCCAATACTCGTGCTCGCGGTGGTGAGGAAAATGGCACGAAAGCGACGCACGCCGCCCTGAGTCACCGCTTCGAAAAAGGGCACGCCCCGGGCCAACATGCCATTGACGCATTCGATCAACACGATGGCATCGTTCACCACCACGCCGCTGAGGGCCACAATGCCGAAGAGACTGAGGAAGGTCAGCGGTATCCCCATGATGAGGTGTCCAATGGCCGCCCCGGCCATGCCAAAGGGAATGACCATCAGTATGACAAAGGGCTGGAGATAGGAGCGGAACACGGTGGCCATGATGACAAAGATGGCCATGACCGCCATGGCGAATCCCCGCATCAGCCCATCGAGGGTTTCGGCGTCTCGCTGGGATGAACCATGGATGGACCACTGCATATCCGCATAGCCGGCGACGAGGGTGTCGAGGTAGTCGCCCTTCAACGTGTCGAGCACTTCGGCCCCGGTCACAATGTTGGTGTCGGCTTCCGCCATAACCACAAGACGCCGGAGGCCGTTGCTCCCCGAGATGGCGGCATAGCCCTGGGCGAAGGCAAAGTCGGCCACGGCGATGAGCGGCACCTTGCTGCCACTCGGCGTGGTGATGAGGGTCTGCTCCAGTTCGCTCAGGGTCTTGCGCTCTTCCTGGGGATAGCGCACACGCACGCGCACATCATCGCGGCCCCGCTGAAAACGAAGGGCCTCTTCCCCGTAATAGCCCGCACGCAGAAAACGGGACACGTCATCACTGGTCAGGCCAGCGGCGTGGGCTTCGGGCTTAAGGGTCACCTGAAGTTCGTTTTTTCCCGGACGGAAGGTGTCCTCCACCTGGTAGACCCCTTCAAAGGTGCGGAGCTTGGCCTTGAGGGTTTCGGAGGCTTCCCGGAGGGCTGCCATGTCGCGCCCCTGGAGCCAGATGTTGATGGGCGCACCGTCATCACCGATGGAAGACTTGTAATAGCTCAGTTCCACCACGCCAGGGATTATCCCCACGGCCTCTTCCCACGCCGTGGAAATATCCTGCGCATGAATACCCCGTTTGGAGGGGGCGGGCATCTCGACAAAGACGCGGCCCCGGTGGGGCAATCCCTGGAAGACGCGACTGTGCACGTTGCGCAACAGGGGCACGCCCGTCTTGGTGGGCATCTCTTCCGACACGCCGACGAGGGCCGCTTCCATCTGGGCCAGGGCATCCCGTGTCACTTCCGCAGGCGTACCCACGGGAAACTCCACAAAAGCCGCCAGGTGATTGCCGTCAGCCGGAGGCCACATGACGATGCGGAGGTAGTTGCCGCCGATGAGGCCCACGGTAATAAACATGGCGCTCACGGCGAAACAGGCGGTCACGTAGCGATGGGTCACGGCCCGGCGCACCAGAGGCAGATAAAAACCCACCGCCATCCGTTGCAGGCTGTCCCGGAAATATGCGTGCCACCGCTGAAAACGGCCCGTGGCCTTCGGCTCCTTGCGGGGGTCGGGCAACTTGTTGAGGTGAGCGGGCAAGAGAAACAAGCACTCCACCAGGGAAACCAGCAGAGCCGCCACGACTACGGTGGGCAATAGGGCCACAATCTTTCCCATGAAACCCGGCACGAAGAGGCCCGGCATAAAGGCCACGATGGTGGTGAGCACAGCAGCCACGACGGGCAGACCCACTTCCGAAACCCCGGCAACCGCAGCCTCCGTAGGGCCCAGGCCCTGCTTGCGGTGATAGAGAATCGCCTCGCCCACCACAATGGCATCGTCCACGATGATACCCAAAACCACGATAAAGGCCATGAGCGAAATCTGGTTAATGGTGGCCCCGATGACCCACATGACCACCAGCGCACCGCCCACGGATATGGGGATACCCATGGCCACCCAGAAACTGAGCTTGGTATTCAGGAAGAGCCAGAGGATGGCCAGGACAAGCATCAACCCCATCAGCCCGTTTTCCAACAGCATGCTGATCTGGGTACGGATAAACTCCGACTCATCAAAGCAGGGCGACATGTGAAGCCCTTCGGGCAGGGTGGGGGCCTTCTCCTTCGTGTAGGCGTAGACGGCATCCGAAATGGCGATGGTGTCTTCCCCATCCACCTTGTAGAGCTCCAGCAACACACAGGGCTTACCGTTGAAGCGGCCATAAGCCGGATACTCCGTGAAACCATCGCGCACGGTAGCAATATCTTTCAAGCGGATGACATTGCCGTTGGCATTGGCGCGTACGATGACCTCTTCAAAGTCCCGGCCATCGTAACGTTTGCCGATGGTGCGAATGCTGATTTCTTCACTGGCCGCCTTGATGGATCCCGAGGAATAGTTGCGGCTGCCCTGACGGATGGCGTTGCTGACTTCTTCCACGGTCATGTTGTATTGCAACAGACGCTCACGGGAAATCTCGATGGTGATTTCATAGCCCCGCGTATCGGCCACGACCACCTGAGAAATAGCCGGGTTTTGCTGCAAGTCCGCCCGGATGCGCTCAGCCCATTCTTTCAACTGGCGCTCCGGCAGCTCGCCCCACAGCGCGATGTTGATGACTTCCTCTTCTTCCTTGAGCTCCACGATGCGGGGCTGTTCCGCCCCCACGGGCAAGGTGGGAATGCCGTCGATGGCCGAGCGGACCCGGTCCTTCATCACCTCTATATCCTGGTCGTCCGCCACTTCGATGGTCGCAAACGCCGACCCCTCGCGGGAGTAGGTGTGGTATTCCTTGACCCCCACGAGACCGTCCAACGCGGCTTCCACCCGGCGGTTGATACCCTCTTCCACTTCCTGGGGCTCGGCGCCGGGATAGGGAATCACGACTTGCAACATGTCGAGAGAAAACTCGGGCATGCTTTCGCGGCGCATGCTCTTCACGGCGAGCAAGGCCGAAATAACAATGGTGATCAACACCACGTTGGCCAACACGGTGTGGTTGACCAGGGATTCCAGGAGGCGCTTCATGAACCCGTCGCCTCCAACCGGTCCACAATAGACACGGGATAACGATCAAGGGGATTGACGAGTCGGGTGGTGATAACCTGGTCGCCCGGTTTCAAGCCACCGGAAACGTAGGTGTAGTCTTCTTCAATCCGCACCACCTCGACGGATACCGTTTTCAGGAGACCGTCCACCGCGAGATAGACGGTATTTTCAAAACTCACCACGTGGGGCTCGAGGCGATAGACGCCCTCCATGGAGCGACCCGGAATTTCCACGGTGCAGAACATGCCCTCCACCAGGGGAAAACGGTCGGGCGCAAGTACTTGTTCGCCACTCACGCGAACGACCACCGTCAGGGTGCGCGATTCCTGTTCGTAATCTGCCACCCGATGAAGACTGCCTTCCCAAAAGTGACTCTGCTCGCCCTCGGTCCACCGTATCTGACACGTCGTGGGGGCCAGGGCACCGAACCACGAGGTACTGTCCGCGGCCTCCCGCTCGGCGAAGCGCAGCCACTGGCGCGCGTCCCGGCTGTTCAGCGGCACGGCGATTTCCAACACACTGTCGTCCACCAACTCCACGGCGGCCACCCCGGGTGCCACCACTTCGCCCGCTTCAATCGTCGCCGACTTTACCCGGGCGCGGAAGGGGGCATGTACGCGGGTATGCTCCAAATCGACCCGTAGCCGATCCAGACGCGCTTGGGCCGAGGCCACGTCACTGGCCAACTCCTCCAACTGAAGGGGATAGAGCGATAGGGCCCGCGTGAGCGAATCAATTTCGTTCTGCGCCGTGAGCAGGGCCCGCTCGGCCTCATCCACCGCCGATTGACTGCCCACGCCTTCGTCAAAAAGCTGTTTCGCCCGGGCGTGATGCTGGCGGGCCAGTTCGCCATTCCGCTTCAGGCTCTTGAGGTCGGCGCCCTTGTGACGGGACTCCGCCTCCAGGCGCTCCCGGGCACTTTCCTGCCGTTGCACCTGGGCCTGGGCCTCGGCCACCTGACTGGCGTAGGCCCGGGGATCCAGCGCAAAGAGAAGCTCCCCTTCGGGCACCACGCCCCCGGCAAGCAACAGGGGATGGACTTCCACCACCTCGCCGGAAACCTGGGGGGTAATCGTCACGGTTTTCTTCGCGGACACCTGGCCATATCCTGAAATGGTCACGGGAACGTCTTCCGGTGCGACGGTCACCACCTCCACATAAATGGGTTTGACCTCTTGCTCCAGACTCGCCTCAGCCGGAGCCCGCTTGAAGAACAATAGTCCTCCCATCACGCTCCCACTGACTATCAACACCACGACCCCCAACAATGCGGGGCCCCTGACGGCACGTATCATGCCTCAGACTCCTTCCCTTCGAACCAGTTGTATAATTCCCCTACTCTGACACGTCCACAGACCGCCGCGTTACACCCACCGACAATCTCTCCGCAGAATCACCAGCCACCCGCTGCTATATAGGCAATGACTATGCCAACTTTTGTCGCTATTCAGCGGGCACAACAGGCCCTTTATCGGATTCCCACACACCCCATCGCCGCGATACGGGCAATTTCCCCATAGAGTGGCGAAATATACCACCCTCCCCATCGATTCGCTGAGCAGTAGACGAATAAATAAAAAGACCCTTCACACCAAGAGGTGGAAGGGTAAAAAACAGGTACGATAAAAGAAGGGTCGGCTGTGGGGGACTTTTTAATTAAGAGAACGCTGCAGGGCCACCACGACGCCCTGGAGGCTGACATCGCTGGCCGGGAAGCGCATGGTCTCCATGGTGGCATTAGCGGGTCGAAGCTCCACCGTGGCGCCTTCGGGATAGAAGTGTTTAACCGTGGCTTCATCTTCCACCAGGGCCACGACTACGTCGCCGGGATAGGCTTTCTTGCCCTGATCGACGATTATAATGTCGCCATCGAGGATGCCGTCTTCGATCATGCTGTCCCCCCGCACCCGCAGGCAAAAGGCCTGGCGTTGGGCCATACTGGAATCGACAGGCACGTGGCCCTCAATGTTTTCTTCGGCCAGAATGGGACACCCCGCAGCGACCTGCCCCACCAGGGGCAACACACCCACATCGGTCTGATAGAGTCCCACAGCCGCTTTTTCGGTGATGATAATACCCCGCGCCTTGGAGGAACGCTCGATAAAGCCCTTCTTTTCCAGGGCCACCAGGTGATCATTCACCCCGTTGGTGGACGCAATACCGAATTCCTCACCGATTTCGGCGATGGTTGGCGGCATACCGCGGTCGCGAACGCATTCGATCACGAAGTCCAGAATCTCGCGTTGGCGTTTGGTGAGATCTTTGGCCATGGAGCAACTCCTGTCGTGGGGGTCTGACTGAATTGATTTTCAGCCTTATTGAACCACGTTTCACGCCCCGTGTCAAGTTTTGCCCCCGGGAATGGATGAAAAAGAACGCCCATGGGTGGGTTAGGTGCGATAGACCATGCGCCTGCTACGAACATTCCACGCTCCCCGTTCTCAACGACACGCCATGACAAGCGGGACGCTTATCCCACGAATTTTCAGGGACTGCCTCGCCCTGTTTGGGTGGGTATCCCTTCCCACCTCGGCGCAAGTTCCACGGCCCTACCCCACGCCCGTAAACGAAGACGGCGGTGGCTGTCCCGTCGTTGGTGAAGTCGAACCCACGCCAGCTTCGCAAACCACCACGCCCTCACCCACAAGCTTCCCCCGCTGCGCTCCTCTGCTTGAGGGTGGCACCCGTCAAAGCTCCCAAGAACCGGGGCGAGACGGTCCCTGATTAGCGCGCCCCGAATTCATCCATGATGGCGTGGTACGTCGCGCGTTCGGGCGCTGCTTCCAAGGGGGCCAGATCCGCCGCCAACACCGCCACGCCCGCGATGTCATCAAGCCGATAAACCCGTGCATCCGCACCAATACCTACCTGCAATTCTTCGATGGCCGTCAGGAAAATAAACCCTGACCGCACCGAGCCATCGGCGGAAAAATAATCAAAGACCATGGTGTGCCGTCCATCGGGGCCCAACCCGGCCGTCTCGAAGTAACGGGCAAAAACATCCAACTCGGTGGAGGGATCGATAACCGGCTCGGAACTATAGTTCGATGGGATGCGCACCTGAATCGTACCGGGCGTGGGCAGGTCGGTATTGCTATAAACGACCGTATCCGTCGGCACGACCAATACCAGGCGATCAATGCCGTCATCCTGCCAGACGGCCGGGTCCCAGCCACCGGCTCCAAAGAAATTGTCTTTGAGCAACTGGGTTTCCTTGTTGGCCTCGTCGATATACCAGACAAAGGTGTCGTTGCCCGCACCCCCATACACACGACAATCCAGAAAGTGACGTCCGATGATGATCATGTCATCGCCATCATTCGGATCCAGGGCGTCGGTGCGCCCGTCCGCGCCGTTGCCCAAATCAATGGCGGCACGTTCCATGTTGTTGATGAAGACGAGATCACGGCCGGGGCCGGTATGCACCGTAGTGGTGCGCACGTCATTGCCGCCGGGTTCCAGTTGGCCTTCACTGCCCCCGATCACGAGATCGTTGTCGTTGGTACTGCCGGTCAGATCGCTGCCGGTGCGAAACTCTGATGCGGCCGCCGCAACGAAGCGAATCATGTCGGGTCCGTCCGCCATATCAAAATCATCGCTGAATCGGATCCGACCACCCGTACCAATATCAAAAACATCGGCTCCCGACGATCCATCAAAAGGATTGGCATTGAAATCAAATTCCGTGTTGGCGTTGGCATTCTCCAAGCGCCACCCATAGGGATTCATGTTGCTATCTTCCAGGAGGACCATGGTCCCGATTTTGGCGGTGAAATTATTCCAATTGGCCAAGGGTGATACGACGAGATTGGCGTTGATGAAATCCCAATCTCCTGGCGGCAGCAGGGGAGACGGGTTGCCCCCGACTTCGTGGCCATCGAAATAGAGGGTGTCGAACAAACCATCTGGGGGTAAC
>JAUIMA010000323.1 GCA_030432675.1 Candidatus Hydrogenedentota bacterium
CAAACAGGACGACCGGCACGACTCCCTTAAGAATGTCAAAAAACAGGGCGGTAGCGCCTAACGGTTTTCCCAGAACCCGCATGGTGTTGGTGGCACCAATGTTCTTGCTGCCCTCATTGCGGATGTCTACCCCGCGAAGCCACACGCCGAGCCACAAGCCGGAGGGTATGGAGCCCAGCACGTAGCTCAACAGCAAGGCCAGAACTGTCATGAGCGACAGGCTCATTCCCGGGGTTTTCCTTCCCGTAGTTCAATGTGGATGGGCACGCCTTCGAAGCCATATTTTTCGCGCAACTGGTTTTCGAGAAAGCGCATGTAGCTGAAGTGAAACAGGCGTTTCTGGTTGACGAAAAGCACAAAGGTCGTGGGTTTGATGCCCGCCTGGGTCGCGTAAAGAATTTTTGCAAATTTGCCCTTTTGTGATGGGGGCTTATGACGAATCTTTACTTCGTCAATAAAGCGGTTGAGGTCGGCCGTTGGGATACGCTTCTTCGTCTGTTCATGAACGCGATCGATGTATTCGAAAACGGAGAAAAGTCGCTGACGACTGACATTCGAAATCGTGAGGTAGGGTACAAAGTGAATCTGCGCCATCTTGAGGTTCAGTTCGCTGTCAATGGCCTTAAAGCGTCGGGCCTTGTCTTCGATCAGATCCCATTTGGTCCAGACCAGGACCATGGCGGTGCCGTTTTCGCGGGCATACCCGATAATACGCTTATCCTGCTCTGACATGCCTTCGGTGGAGTCAATCATCACCAGGCAGACATCGGCGCGGCGCACCGCCCGAAGGGAGCGACTCACACTGTAGTGTTCGACCTTTTGCTTGATACCGGCTTTTTTACGCAGACCCGCCGTGTCGATGAGGATGTATTCTTTGTCATTCCAGGTAAAGTCGATGTCGATAGCGTCACGCGTGGTGCCGGGTTTGTCGTCCACAATGGTCCGGTCTTCATTGACCAGCGCATTAATGAAGGAGGACTTGCCCACATTGGGTTTGCCAACAATCGCGACCCGGATACGGCCATCTTCCGGCTCTTCTTCCTCTTCAGGCACATCTCCCAGTTCAGGCAGATGCTTCACGATGGCGTCGCGGAGCGGATCGATACCCAGGCCGTGGCCCGAGGAAATGGGGAAGGGGTCACCCAGACCGAGCTCATAGAACTCGTACTGATTGGCTTCCGTGATGGCGTCGTTGTCGAGCTTGTTGACGGCCAGCAACACGGGCTTGCTGTATTTGAAGAGCCGATCCCGCACTTCCCGATCTACCCGCGTGATAGCCTGCTGACCATCGACCACGAAGATGATGACCCGGGCCTCGTTCAGTGCCGCGTCTACCTGGGCCTGCATTTGCTGCGAGACATTGTCGTCGGGATGCTCTATGATGCCCCCCGTATCGACCAGGCGAAAGCGATGTTTTTCCCAGCGGGCTTCCCCGAAAAATCGGTCACGGGTAATGCCTTCTTCGTCATGGACGATGGCGCGGGACTTACCCGTTAGACGATTAAAGAGGGTGGACTTCCCGACGTTGGGACGCCCACAAATCGCCACCAGGGGCAGTTTCTTAGTTTTTGCCATGCAATTGTGCCTTCAGCATCCGAAGTTGTTGGACGCCATCGTAGATGTACTCTCCGAGCGAGCCCAGCACCGCCAGTGTGGCCAGCAGGACCATCCACGGGAGGATGGGGAGCGCGAGTAGCGCTACCAGCAGGGTGCCATTGAGTACGAATGTGGTTAATTTTCCGACTATGCGAACCTTGATGATGACGGGGCCCACGAAGGCATTGAGGAGCAGGGCTCCAACAACGACGATCGAATCCCGCAACACAATGAGTACGGGTAGCCACAGGGGGATACCAGGATCAAAGTGGGGGTTGGCCGCCAGAAAAACGAATCCGAGGTTGATGAGCAGTTTATCCGCCAGGGGATCGAGGCGCTTACCGAAGCGACTTTGCTGATTGAAACGGCGGGCAATCCAGCCATCCAAGACGTCGGTACAGGCCGCAATCAGATAAAGCACCAACGCCACATGCCGAAGCTCAGGATGCGCCTCGCTGTACCCGTGCACCAAGGCACAGAACACCGGAATCATTCCTACCCGAATCAGCGTAATCTTGTTGGCTAAGGTCACAGTACAGGCGTGATGGCCCTCTCCCCGGAATAACTCCGGATTTATCGCCTATAATACGCCTTTTCCACCGATTGCTTCAACCGCTCAGCCCACATTCTCCACATTCTCGGCGGGAAGGTGACGTCGGATCTGGGCCAGCAACTCGCCCGGGAGGAACGGCTTTGTAATCAATTCCACCGCACCGGCCTTCAGGCTCTGGGCCCGCGCGTCCAACGTATGGGCGGACGACAGGCAGACCACGGGGATATCTTTGGTCTGTGGGTTGGATTTGATTTGGGCACAGACTTCATAGCCACTCATCATGGGCATCATGATATCGAGCAATACGAGGTCGGGTTTCTCCGTCATGATGACATCCAACGCGCCAATGCCGTCGAACGCCTTGACCACTTCTATACCATCGGTACTCAGGGTGCGCTCGATAAGGGACACCACATCTGGCTCATCATCTACTACGAGAACTTTTGGGTTGGCCACGGTTATCTCCCACGTTTTTGGTTGCGGTTGGAGGCAGTAAACATACGGTTAATGGAGCCCAGATTGAGGCTGGAGCGGGGCATGCGAATAGGGCGGACGGGAGCGGCTTTTTTGATGGCCGCCACCTGCAATTGTGTTCCATGATCGAAGAAGCCATCGGGGCTTCCCTGGGTGCGGACGACGATTACCCGGAGGGGCTGAGACAGAGGCACTTGAAACTCCTCATCGCGCATCAGCTGAACCATCAGCCGTGTGCCCTCGGGAAATTCATCGAGCATTCGTACCCGCAGGCCCCGCGGATTGAGGTCGAGTACTACCCCTTCAAACTTTTCTTCGGGATAATCAATCAGCCATACAAGGCATGGGCGGCATACTTCCGTTCGAACGGCGCCACGTCGTCCCCGTTGCATCGAACGATTGTCGGAGGAGATAACCATGCCCCCGTCTTTGTTACGTTCGTGCTTGCGATATTCCGGTCGTCGTGATTGCATAGTGACTAACCAATTTCCTTTCCCGGTCCTTCGGGCCTGTGGAACACAGGTTCTAAACTAAGAATACCGAAATAAACAGAATTTGTCCAGAATCCTCGCTTCCGTTCTGGTACAGCAACGGTGGGGAGCATGAACTGAGGAGAGTAGTATACAAGATCCGGGTGCGAAAGAGCTTAGCTTTGGGTTGGTCTGGGATGGAGGGCGCACGATTCAGGTGGTCATTGCCTCCCTACTTCCCATCTTGCGAAGCGCCCAGAGAACCACCAGCACATAGAGTATGCTGGCGAGGAGCAAGGGGTAGATGAGATGGGGGAAGCGCTCCATAAGTCCTTCGGCGAGATAGGCTTGCAGCCAGCACAGGGGGGCCATTCCGAGAGCGGTGCCTACCAGAACCTTCCAAAGGGGGATGTGGGTAAGGCCGGCCGCGTAGGAGACGAGGTCGGATGAGGTGAGGGGGTTGATGCGCAACAGCAGGATAATCCACAGGCCTTGCTGTTCCAACAGGGTCTCCAGTTTTCCCAGGCGCTGACGGAGCGTATCGCCGAAAAAGCGATCTCCCGCTATTCGCATGACCTGGCAAGCGATTGCGGCCCCCAGGACATTACCGGTCAGTGCGTACAGGCCGCCCCAGAAACCGCCGAATATGATACCGCCCGGCGCATACAGCATGAGTCCGGGCAGTGGGGCGATTACCACTTCCGCCGTCACGAAGAGGATATAGGCCAGGGGTGCGAGGGGGCCCCACGCTTCAAACGCATTCCGGATTGCGTCCATTTTCTCCGCAGCAGTTAGAGTCGTTGAGGCCAGGGAGGCGACAAGTCCTCCGCTGCTCCAGGAAATCAATACACCGATGCAAACCGCCATCAGGGCGGCGAGGGGTAGGGCGTTTTTTAAGAACGTTGTCGACGGGGTGGGCATGGAAAAGGATGCTCGTAAAACTATTCTGAGGCAGTGGCGGGGAGGGGCATTGATTTGCTTTGCATATCGTGGACTGGGTGACGGGGGCGTAGCATAGCGCAATGGCACCGTGGGGTGCCACAAACAGTGCCTTGAACCGCCGATTCACGGGATATAGGCAGCTAATTCCAGCACGACGCCGTCGGGATCACGAAAATAACACAGTGACTTCTGGCCATCATCGTGCGCTACGATTCCACTAGGAACGGTGACCGGTGGCCCAATGAAGGGAACCCCTGCGGCTTTCAGGCGCTGGTAGGTGGCCTCCATGTCATCTACCTGGAAGGCGATATGGCGAAGCCCCTGGGTGTTGGGAAGGGAGTTGTCCGGGAGCGACTCGCCTTCCGGGCAATGATACTTAATGAGCTCAATACGTGGACCGCCACCCGTCGGCTGCACGTAAACCACATCGGCCGTAACGTTAGATAGTCCAACGATCGCCTCGATCCAGGTGCCCGTCAGGTGAGCGCGGCGCGTTTCCTGGAGGCCAAGCAGTTCGGTGTAGAACTGCACGGACCGCTCGATATCGTGGACGACGATGTTAATGTGATCAACATACTTAACCATTGCATTCCCCTAAAATCACATGGTACAATTGCTGTGCGTAGATTCGATTGAATGATCGGTCTCCCCCGAGTAAAAACGCAGTTTACGCTATGCCAACAGATGTAGTCCAACTGCCTAAATGTTGGACGGTATGGTCGTCCGTGTTAGAATAAGGCCCACACGATAAGTAAGCTTGCTATACACGGAGCCCCATTCTCATGTCTAAAGAAATGAACGATGCCAGTCACTGGCGCGAATTTGAAAAGAATCCGCTTTCTCACTCTATGGCCCACTATCTAATGGCCATCGACAGCTTGCGGACGGAATTCGGTTATGCCCGGGCGACGGACGTGGCGGAGACGCTGGAAGTTTCTCGTGGTGCGGCCAGCATGGCGCTTGCGCAATTGAAGAAGCGGGGTTGGGTTGGAGAAGACCACAACCGATTTTTGCTCTTGACCGAAGAAGGGGAGCGCATCGCCAACCTGGTAGAGCACAACTACGTCATCCTATCGAAGTTTTTCGAGGTGGTATTGGGCGTGGAAAAAGATATTGCGTTGGGTGATGCCTGTAAGATGGAGCACCTGATGAGCATGGAGACGGGTCAACGTCTCTTGTGGCTGATGAAGTACCTGTTGAGTGACGAGAAGCCTGCGATTAAAGTGCGGCAATGCATGGAAGAATACAACGGTAGTTGCGGGCCCCACGGAAAAGACGATTGCCCCGTTTGTGGAAGCAGCGGGGAGTGTCTGGTTGAGCCAGATGCTTCTCAAACCTGATAGAGAAGTGAGCACTATGCGTACGCTGGATCAGTTGAAGCCAAAAGAGTCGGGCGTTATTTCCACCCTGCACGGGGTCGGTGACACGCAGCAACGTCTGTTGGAAATGGGTGTGAGCGACGGCGCGGAAGTTGAAGTGCTGCGTTTTGCGCCATTGGGTGATCCCATGGAAGTTTATGTGCGCGGATTTCACCTCACCCTTCGCAAATCCGAAGCGGCAATGGTCCAACTCGAAGGCTGACAATGCAAACCACCCTGGCCCTCGTGGGCAATCCCAATGTGGGCAAGACTGCCGTATTCAATGCCCTGACGGGACTTTCTGCGACGACGGGCAACTATGCCGGTGTGACCGTGTCCCGTACACACGGGATTGTGCATCTGGGCGAAGTAAAGATCGATCTCGCCGACTTGCCCGGCACCTACAGTCTCGCCGCCCGCTCTCCCGACGAAGTTATCGTCGCTGACGTCCTTATGGATCAGCGTCCCGACGAGGTGCCCGTTTCCGGCATCATCGTGGTGGTTGATGCCTCCAATCTGGAGCGTAATCTCTATTTCCTCTCCCAATTGGTGGAGTTGGAAAAGCCCTTTATCGTCGCGCTGAACATGATGGATATTGCTGATCGGCGCGGCATCGAGATTAATCACGAAGCCTTGTCCGAAGCACTGGGCGCGCCGGTCGTGCCCGTATGCGCCCACAAGCGGCAGGGTTTTGACGCCCTTCGCAAGGCCATTCTTGCCCTCCATCAGGGGGACCTGGAAGCGCCCCGCGCGTCGGTCTGCCCCTTTCCAGAGAGTCAGACGGCGGCCGTTGACGAGTTGGCCCGGGTACTGGATACCCATGTCGATAAAATTGGCCGCAAGATTCCGCGACCGGAAGTGGCCCGTATTCTCATCGACGTGGGCGGCTATGCGGAAAAGCGGGTGTTGGGTCGATTGGGGGAAGACTTTGGCGAGACCCTCGTGCGATGCCGAACCGAGGCCGTAGAGAATGGTCTCACTTTGCCTGCCCAGGAGGCCAAGGCTCGGTATAACTGGGTGAAGCAGATTTTGTCCGAATCGGTCACCCGGCCTGATCCGCGCCGACGCAGTCGTTCGGAACGCATCGACAACGTCCTGACCCACAAACTTTTCGGGACCGTCTTTTTCGTGGCCATCATGCTGGTGGTATTCCAGTCGATTTATTCCTGGGCCGGGCCTGTGATGGATCTGGTCGATGGAAGTATTGGTGCCGTTGGCGAAGGAATAGGTTCCTTTCTCCCCGATGGCGTCTTACAGAGTCTGGTAGTAGATGGAATCGTCGCAGGGGTGGGCAGTGTCCTGATATTCCTGCCTCAAATCCTCCTCCTCAGTCTGTTTATATCATTGCTTGAAGACTGTGGCTATATGGCCCGGGCGGCGTTTTTGATGGACAAGCTGCTGGGCTGGTGCGGTCTGAGCGGCCAGTCTTTTATCCCAATGCTGTCGAGCTTCGCGTGCGCCATTCCGGGCGTCATGGCCGCCCGCACCATCTATGACCGTCGTGACCGGTTTACCACCATCCTGGTTGCGCCACTCATGAGTTGTTCGGCGCGCTTGCCCGTGTACATCATCATGATTGGGGCTTTCATCCCTGAGACCAAAGTGTTGGGCGGCTTCCTGACCTTGCCTGCGGTGGTGCTTCTGCTCATGTACAGCCTGGGTGTGGCGGTTGCGGTCCCGGTCGCCTGGATATTGAAAAAGACCATTTTTCGGGGGGAGAAGCCGCCGCTCATTCTGGAAATGCCCTCCTATAAGATGCCCCAGGGCAAGACCGTGTTTCGCAAGGTCTATCGGGAAGGCAAAGACTTTGTTACCCGTGCCGGTACGCTAATTTTTGCGGTCACGGTGGTTGTCTGGGCGCTGGCCTACTTTCCCCGCTCCTCAGAGATTGCGGAGTCCTTTGAGGCGCAGCGGACGGAAGTCGCGCAGTCCGGCCTTTCCGAAGAAGCCCTTGAGACCCGGT
>JAUIMA010000324.1 GCA_030432675.1 Candidatus Hydrogenedentota bacterium
CATGTCGAATCTCAGTTCCCTCGACTCCTCGATGAGCAGTCTGGGCAGCATGAGCCAGAGCGATATCAGTCTGAGCAGCATCAGTATTGATGCCATGGATGCGGGTTCGCTGGGCGGTGATGAAGCGGATGATGATGACGACGACAGCCCGGTCATGCGCTATGTGAATCAGTTGATTCTCGAGGCCTTCCGCCTGCGTGCCAGTGATATTCACGTGGAGCCCTCCAAGACCGACGTGAAAGTGCGCTATCGTGTGGACGGGGTCATGCAATTGATGCCCCCTCCCCCCAAGCGCGCCCAGGCCTCGATTATTTCCCGCCTGAAAATCATGTCGGGGATGGATATTACCGAGCGCCGCGTTCCCCAGGATGGTCGTATCAAAATGACCATGAGCGGGAAAGTGGTGGATCTGCGTGTCAGCGCCCTGCCCGCCTACTTTGGTGAGAGTATCGTTATGCGTATTCTCGATAAGAGTGGGTTGTTGCTGGGTCTGGGCCAGTTGGGCTTTTGTCCCGAGCACCAGCGTGCCTGGGAAAAACTGATGGGCCTGAGCACGGGGGTTATCCTGGTGACGGGTCCCACGGGTTCGGGTAAGACGACCTCACTCTATGCGTCGCTCCACACGCTCAACAAACCCGACACGAAGATTATTACCGTTGAGGATCCGGTCGAATATCAGTTGGCCGGTATTAATCAGGTACAGATCAACCACGAAATCAAGTTCGATTTCAACCGGGCCCTGCGTGCCATTATGCGACAGGATCCGAACATCGTGATGGTGGGTGAAATTCGTGACCCGGAGACGGCGGAGATCGCCATTAAGGCGGCCCTGACCGGTCACCTGGTATTCAGTACCCTCCACACCAACGACACGGCCAGTTCCTTTACCCGTCTGGTCGATATTGGTATCAAGCCCTTCCTCGTGGCCTCGGGTGTGCGCGCGATTCTGGCGCAGCGCCTCGTACGGACGATTTGCACGAACTGCAAAGAGACCTACGTGCCCGATGAGCGAGAAATTGAACGCCTGGGCTTCCCGGTCGACCTGGAGAATAGCGAATTCTACCATGGCGCGGGCTGTGACAACTGCAACGATACCGGGCACGCCGGCCGACTGGGTGCCTATGAATTACTGATAACCTCGGACCGCATCCGTGAAATGCTCATGGCGAAAGAATCGTCCATGGCCATCAAGCGTGCGTCCCGTGAAGAGGGTATGGTGACCATGCGTGAAGATGCCTGGCAAAAGGCGCTGAACGGAATCACCACGGTGGAAGAAGTGAACCGCCGAACCCGTGTAGACGAGCCACTCGAAAAACTGGTTCGCGAGTGAGATTGACGAGGCCAAGCTTGGGAGATAATTTTCATGGCCTATGAAATGGTAAGTTTATTGCGCATGTTGATTGACCGGGACGGGTCTGACCTGCACATTGCAGTGGATGATCCCCCGGCCGGTCGTGTGCACGGTCATATGCAGTTCTTTGGGGACAATCCCCTGACGGCGGAAGATACCGAGAGCCTGATGAAGAGCATCGCTTCGGTGGACAATCAGCAGGAACTGCAGGAGGTAGGTGGTACCGACTTTGGTTTCGCCTTTGAAGATATTGCCCGATTCCGCGTGGCCGTGTTCAAACAGCGCGGTTATGTGGGCATGGTGCTCCGTCTGATTCCGCGCAACATGATGACCTTCGAAGAGATTGGTCTGCCCTTGTCGCTGAAGGAAGTGATTTCTCAGCCCCGGGGAATGATTCTCGTCACGGGTCCGACGGGTTCCGGTAAGTCTACCAGTCTGGCGACCATGATCGACTGGATGAATATGACCTACGATCACCATATCATCACGATCGAGGATCCCATCGAGTATTATCACTATCACAAGAAAAGTATTATCACCCAGCGCGAGGTGGGTGTGGACGTGCCGACCTTCGCCGAGGCCTTGCGCCGGGCGCTGCGTATGGACCCCGACGTGATTCTCGTGGGTGAAATGCGTGACCTGGAAACGATCGAAGCGGCCGTATCGGCGGCGGAAACGGGCCACCTGGTATTTGGCACGCTGCACACCACGGGTGCGGTGCGTACGGTGGACCGATTGGTCGACGCCTTCCCGACCAACCAGCAGGAACAGATTCGTACCCAGCTGGCCGGTAACCTGAAGGCGGTAATTTCCCAGGCGCTGGTGCCGCGTAAGAGTGGTTTTGGTCGTGTGGCGGCCTATGAAATCATGATCACCACGCCGGCCATTCAGAACCTGATTCGTGAAAACAAGACCTACCGTATTACCTCGGCCATCCAGACCGGTCACAAATACGGCATGAACCTTTTGGACGAGCACCTGTTGGCGCTCTTCCGGAAGGGTATCTGTAAATATGAAGATTGTGCGAGCCGCGCGCAATACAGGGATGAATTTGAAGCCAACGCCCGGGCTCTCGGGATTGAAGGAGGGCCGGCACCACTGCAGCCGGCCAACTAAACGCTTATGGCTCTTGGATCACGCGAAAAGCAACTGGGTGACATCCTCGTCGAACAGGGTGTTATCAGTCCACTGCAATTGGACGAGGCCCTGCAACGGCAACGGCTGACGGGCGACATGCTCGGTCGCGTGCTGGTGACCATGGGCCTCTGCGAAGAGCAGGACATTATCGAATCGCTTGGTGTCCAGTCGGGCATGGAGCGCATCGATCTCTCCAAGCTGAAGATACCCGAAGACACGATTCGCAGTCTGACCGCCGACGTGGCCAAGTTCTACAGCGTGATTCCCATTCGTATGACGGATGAGAAGCTCATTGTGGCCATGGCCGACCCACTTAACATCCAGGTGCTCGATGATTTGCAACAGATCACCGGCCTGCAGGTGCAGGGTGCGGTCAGCAACGAGCTCGATGTGGCGACGGCCTGGAAGGCGAACTACAGTTTCGAAGGCGACTCCATTCACGAGATGCTCATCGACCTGCAGGAGCGGGTGGGCACGGGCGAACTCTCCATGGAGGAGATGGGGCTTCAACAGGTCACGGGCGACGTGGACAATCTGGTGGAGCTGGCGCAACAGCCGGAAGTCATCAAGATCGTCAACCTCGTTTTCCTGGAAGCCGTGCAGAAACGGGCTTCGGATATTCACTTCGAAATCTATGAAGAAGACTTCCGCATCCGCATTCGTGTGGACGGTATCCTGCAGGAGATTGTGAGTCCCGCGCGACACCTGGCCATTGCGTTGACGTCCCGTATCAAGGTTATTTCCAATATGGATATCAGTGAGCGGCGGATGCCCCAGGATAACCGTATTGAATTGAAGGTGGGCGACACGATTATCGACATTCGTGTATCGACCCTGCCGGTGCTCCACGGCGAGAGTGTCGTGATGCGTATTCTTGACCGGAACGCGGTGAAGCACGATCTGATTGCCCTGGGCTTCCCCCAGGATGTCTTCGATTCCATCGACAACGTGATTCGTAAGCCCAACGGCATCATGCTGGTGACGGGTCCCACGGGTTCCGGTAAGACGACAACCCTCTACGGCTGTCTGAATCTGCTGAATGAGCCGGGGGTAAAGATTATTACCACCGAGGACCCGGTCGAATTCCAGATCGACCAGTTGATTCAGTGTAATGTGAATGATGATGTGGGCCTGACCTTCGCCCGCTGTCTACGCTCTATTTTGCGCCAGGATCCGGACATCGTGATGGTGGGTGAGATTCGTGACCTGGAAACCGCTCAGATTGCGGTGGAAGCGTCCCTCACCGGTCACCTGGTGCTCAGCACCTTGCACACGAACAGTGCCCCGGAAACGATTACCCGCTTGCTGGATATGGACGTGGAGCCCTTCCTGATTGCGGCCTCCCTGGAAGCCGTATTGGCCCAGCGCCTGTGTCGTAAGATTTGCCGCTTTTGTAAAGAAACCTACAAACCGGACGAAGAAGAGATGGACGCCCTGGGACTGCCCCCCGCGTGGCGTAACGATCCCAAGTTGCAGCTGGTGAAGGCCAACGGTTGTGAAAGCTGTGAATTTACCGGCTATTCGGGTCGTACCGGTCTCTATGAAATGGTAACCGTCGATGAAGGCATCCGGGATTTGATTCTGGACAGTGCGACGTCGATTCAGTTGCGCCGTTATTGCCGTAAGTATCTCGGCATGATTACCTTGCGCGAAGCCGGTTTGTTAAAGGCCGTGCAAGGCATTACGACCGCCGAAGAAGTGCTTTACCACACGGACCTTTACGAAGACTGACGAAGGAACCAAGTCATGCCCAAGTATTTCTATAAGGCCACCAACAAAGAAGGCCAGACCGTCACCGGTGTCGTGTCTTCCGATAGTAAGGCACTGGCCATTAATGATGTACGGACCCTGGGTCTCTATCCGACGACGGTGCGTGAGGCCTCCAAGCGCGACGAGAAACGTGCGCGCAAAGAGAAAAAGGGCATCGACGAGCTTTACTTCGGTGGCGTGAAGACCAAGGAAATCGTGACGATGACCCGTCAGCTTTCCACGCTCATCGACGCGGGTCTGCCGTTGCTGCGCAGTATCAACGTACTGATTGCCCAGCTCAAGCCCTGCAAGCTGCGCGACATTCTTAAAGAGTGTGCGACGGATATTCAGACCGGCGCCACTTTTTCCGAAGCACTCGCCAAGCACCCCAAGCAGTTTGACCGCCTCTTCGTCAACATGGTGAAAGCCGGTGAAGTGGGCGGTATGCTCGAAGTGGTGCTCCAGCGTCTGGCCACCTTCATGGAACGCCGCGAAGCCCTGAAGCGTCGGGTAAAAGGTGCCATGGTGTATCCCATCGCCGTGTTGCTGATTGCGGCGGCCATTGTGTCTTTCCTGCTGGTGAAGGTAGTGCCGGTATTCGATGAAATCTTCAGCGAAATGGGCGGCGAACTCCCCGCGCCCACTAAGTTTCTGATTGCCTGCGGTGATTTCATGGTCTACAAGTGGTGGATGATTCTGCTGGTGATAAACTCCAGCATCATTGCGCTGAAACTCTCCATGAAATTCCGCTTCGTGCGACGCATGGTGGATATTGTCAGCCTGAAGATGCCGCTGGTCGGCGATTTGGTCACCAAGATTGGTGTGGCCCGTTTCGCCCGTACCTTGGGTACCCTGATTTCTTCCGGTGTGCCGATTCTGCAGGCCCTCAAGATTACGCGGGAAACCATTGGCAACAGCGTTATTCAAGACGCTGTGGACAAGGTGCACGACAGCATTAAGGAAGGCGACACCATCGCCGCGCCGCTGGATGAGACCAAAGTGTTCCCGCCCATGGTGGTTAACATGATTGATGTGGGCGAGGAGACGGGTCAGCTCGACTCCATGCTCAATAAAGTGGCGGATATTTATGACCAGGAAGTGGAAGTGGCGGTGGAGGCCATGCTGACACTCATGGAGCCCATGATTATCGTGGTCCTCGGTGGCATCATCGGTTTCATCGTGGTGTCGTTGTACCTGCCCATCTTCACCCTGGGCGACCAGATTAACAACTAGGCGAAGGGTCCGCTGCGGGCCACGCCGTACATATTGTGACGTATCGCGGACAGCGCGTCCGCGCAGGAGGAATTAACATGCGCAAGAAGCACGGTTTCACCCTCGTAGAGCTGTTGGTGGTGATGGCAATCATCTCCATCCTCGCGGCGATAGCTATTCCCAATGTGCAGCAATGGATTCGAAAAGGCCGGGCCGTACGGGCCCAGGCCGAAATAAGCAACATCGATCTTGCCATTACCAAACTGCTTTCGGATGCCGGTCGCAGCAGCCTGAAGGACATTGTCAATCAGAGCGAGGTGGAAAACATCGTAGGCGATACGATGGACAACTGGACACCTGCTATGTTTGATAATGCTGTGACGGTCTACACGGAGGCAATCTACGCGATCTTGCGTAAGGGCCGCGCTGTGTTGGACCCCGATGGTGACGGCGTGAACGATCCTCGCTACAATGCCGAAGTCGTCCGGAATCTGGGTACCTCCTACATGAGTGAGCTCTCCCGCGATCCATGGGGTAATCTGTATCAGATCTATCCCGGACCCTGGCGCGCCAGCGATGGTCCGATCCCGTTCCGCACCTATCTTCCGCCAGACGCGGGCGACCTGCTTCCTGGTGATACCCTGGATTCCGCCGCAGAAGACGTTCTCTCCCTGGGTGAGAATGACGCGGGTGATATCAATATTGCGGGACTGGTGGATCCGGAAACCAATGAGCCCCTCGTGCTGATTGGTGCACCGGCCCTTCGGGAACAGAACGTATTCATCTGGTCCAATGGCGAAAACCTTATTTCTGGCCAGGCCAAGTTTAACAGCGCGGGCTATCTCTACGCTGACGGCGTCAATAATTATGAAGGCGGTCAAGAGCCTGAGTTGATGGGTGGTGGTGACGATATCAATAACTGGGATCGCGACCAGACCTATATGCGTTTTTACAACTAATGCTTTCCGCCCCGTCACCGTCCGTGGGCGGTGTCGGGGCGCTATTGTGTAGCGCGGGGCTAATGCGATAAGCAAGGAGTGCCTACGATGAGACGAGAATCCGACAACCTACAGCGGGGTTTCACGCTGGTCGAATTGATGGTCGTCCTCGGTATTATTGTGCTGCTGACCGCCGTGGCCATTCCAGGCCTGGCGAAGCTGGGTGCCTTCTCCCGCGACGAATTCCGACGCTCCGTGCAGGAGGTGTCGGGCATGTTGCGCGCTGCGCAAATTTACGCTACCACCTATAATGTGAATACGGCCGTGGTCTACACCATGGACAACTGGTCCAACCCGGAAGCTTCGGCCGTCGATAACACGCCTGTAACGGAGCCCGCCGAGGAAGATCCGGGCGACCCGGCCGTCGTCGTGGCGAATCCCATCGTCGACACCATATCAGGCAACCCGGTCCGTCAGATTGAGGCGGCAGCGATTATGTATCAGCTGCCGAGCACGACGGGTGCCCTCAGTGGGTACTACGTGCCCATTCCCACCCCGGCCGGCACCTTCACCAAACTGCCCCAGGACATGTCCATCCTGCTGATGAATCCTGAGTTGCCTTCGGGCGGTGACCCCCTCGTGCCTGCCAATTTCTACCTGGAATTGGGGCGCTCCAACTATCGGGGCGATGCGGCCGAAAACTTCATCGACGAGATGGGCATGACCCGTATCACGGCCGCGTTGGGGGTCCCCATTGGACAAGACCCCGTTTCCTTTGCGACCTATGCAAACGACCCCTCGAGTTTCGTTTCCGAAAATTTCGCCGCCCACGTGTTCAAGCCATCGGGCCGACTGGCGGCGGGTAACGGCGAACGCTTCAGTATCTACATTGCGCCCATGGCGAGTCGGGAGCCCGACGATCGCCTGGTGCAGCCGGAAACGGGTAGCCTCATTAACCCCGAC
>JAUIMA010000002.1 GCA_030432675.1 Candidatus Hydrogenedentota bacterium
GTCGTAAACGAAGGTCTGACCCCTTACGGAGAGGTCCAGCGGGATGGAGAAGACCTGCCAGCAGTGGGGACAGGCAATATCGTGGTGGGCGACCATGAGGTGTTTCCTACGTGGGTCGAGTCTTTCGGGGAGCGGCCTCTTTGATGCTAGCAGAAACGGGGAGGATGTGACCATCCTCCCCGCTGGGTGCCATGCGTGTATTCTTGATGTTACTCGGCGACGGCCGCACTTTCCGGTTCCATATCGACCGCGTCGGGATCCCAGCCGCCCCCGAGGGCCTTATAGAGGGAGACAAGATTGACGAGTACAATGCTCTCGCTCTGTACCAGTTGATCTTCGGTGGTGAAGAGATCGCGTTGGGCTTGGAGTGCGTTGAGAAACCCTTCCAGGCCACGGGTATAGCGTTCGTTGGCGAGATAGACCGAGCGTTTGTTGGCGGCCACGGCTTCTTGAAGGGTTCCGCGGAGCACCTGTTCTTTGTTAAACGCTACGAGGGCGTTTTCCACTTCGGCCAGGGCCAACATGACCGATTGTTCATAGCGGATCGCGGCCTCTTCCTGACGGGCATTCTGGACCTCGATGTTGGCTCGTATCCGTCCGCCCTGGAAAAGGGCCCAGTTGACGCTGGGGCCGACGCTGCCCAGAATACTGCCGCCTTCGAGGAGGTTCCCCAGGACATTGCTCTGACTGGAGACGCCCCCCGAGAGGAAGAACTTCGGGTAGAGGTCAGACATAGCCACCCCGATACGGGCGTTTTGTGCAGCCAGCTGGCGTTCGGCGACGCGAATGTCGGGACGACGGCGCAGCAGCTCCGTGGGGAGTCCCACGGGGACCGCCGCCGGTGCCGTGGGCAGGGGGGCGACGGGTTCCAGTTCGGCGAGAAGGAGGCCCGGCTCGCCGCCGAGCAAGACGCCCAGACGATAGATGGCGCTGGCCACCTGTTGTTCGAGTCGGGGTACCTGTCCCTGGAAGGTGGCGAGGAGTGCTTTCGCGCGGACCGCGTCGAGTTCACTGCTGATGCCCGCGTCAAAACGGGCCCCGGTAAGGTTGACCGTTTCGGCTTGGGCATCGATATTGCTCTCGGTGATGGCCAGCCGTTGTTGGGCCGACCGCAGGTCGATGTAGTTCAAGGCCACTTCGGCTACCAGCGACACCATGACCTGACGTTCCGCTTCAATGATGGCTTCCAGATCGGCGTCCGCCGCTTCCACGCCTCGGCGGTTGCCACCGAAGACATCCAGCTCCCACGAGGCATCAAAGCCCGAGGCGAAGAGGTCGGAGGTGCGGCTGGGTGTTCCTCCGGTGGGACTGATGGTCAATCCGGTCGTGCCGCCGGCGGCCGAGCCGGTCTGGGAGATGGTGACGTTTTCACCGCGCACGGTGAGCGTGCGGGAGATTCCGCCAGGTCCAACGCTGAGTCCACCAGAAACCGGTGAGCCAGAGTCGAAGTCCTGTTTCGGTCCGCGGCTGCGGGTGGCCGAGGCATCAAAGCCCACCGTGGGTAAGAGACTCGACGCGGCAATGCCCCGGGCCGCCCGGGCTTCGCGAACCCGCACCCGGGCGATCTGGAGGTCAAAACTGTCCTCCAGGGCGCGGGCAATGAGTCCATCCAACACGGGATCATCGAGCTGAGTCCACCACGTGGCGATGTCGACAGGCGTTGCCGCGACACCATCGGCCTTTTCCGAGACCCAGTCGTCGGGCGTCGCAATATCCGGGCGGACGTAATCCGGTCCCGTCATGCAGCCCGTGGCGAAAAGGCCGAGGGTTGCGGTCGTTACTATGAGACGTTTCATGCGTCGTTCTCCGTCGCCGGTTTATCAGACTCGGCCTTCGGTTTGGAATCGGTTTTTGCCTTCGAAGCAGGCTCGTCCGTTGGATTGGCATCAGTTGTTTTTTCGGGAAGTGCCGTTGGGGTGCTGGTACCCGTGGACGTGCCCTCGGGAAGAGCCGGCTTCCGACGAATACGGAATTCACTGAGCTGCTGAATAATCACGAAGAACAGGGGTACGAAAATGATGGCCAGGAAGGTGGCGGCAACCATACCACCCAAAATTCCCGTGCCAATGGAGCGTCGTCCTTCGGCACCAGCGCCCGTGCTGATGGCAAGGGGCAAGACCCCCAGCGTGAAGGCCAGGGACGTCATCAGGATAGGACGGAGTCGCAGGCGTGCCGCTTCCATGGCGGCTTCTATTACCGATTTGCCCTCTTCGTGTTCTGCAGCGGCAAATTCGACCAGGAGGATGGCGTTCTTCGCGGAGAGGCCGATCAGGGTCAGTAGTCCAATCTGGAAGTAGATGTCTTTGGGCATGCCCAAGACATAAACCGCGCCAATAGCCCCGAAGAGACCAAAGGGCACCGCGAGAATAACCGCCAGCGGCAGCGACCACTTTTCATATTGGGCTGCGAGCACGAGGAAGACCAGCACCAGCCCGAAGGCCAATACGTAAGGTGCCTGGTTGCCGGCTTCCACTTCCTGATAGGAAGCACCACTCCACTCGAAGCCATACCCGGCGGGCAGTGTTTCTGCGGCCAACTCTTTGATTCGTTCGATAGAGTCACCCGTGCTGAATCCTGCGGCGGGGGTACCGGTAATCTGCACACTCGGGTAGCTGTTGAACCGGGTCACAACGTTGGGGCCCGATTTGAATTCGAGATCGAGTACGCCGGAAAGCTCCACCATGTCGCCCATGGAATTTCGTGCGTAAACCCGGCGGATGTCGTCGGGACTCTGCCGAAATTCGGGCTCGGCCTGGACCTGTACCCGGTAAATGCGCCCGAACTTCGTGAAGTCATTCACGTAGAGGGCACCGAGATAGGCCTGGAGACTATCGAAGATTTCTGTCATCGGGAGTCCCATGGCTTTCGCACGGGTACGATCCACGTCCACATAGACCTGGGGCTGTCCGATGTTCAACACGGAATTCAGGTTCTCCATCTGGGGATCACTCCCCATGGCCGCCATGAATTCCTGCGACACTTCGGCGAGCTTGCGGATATCGCTGATACCCCGGCTTTCGAGCTGGAGTTCAAATCCTTCGCGCACGCCCAGTCCGCGGATGGCCGGTGGATTCAGGGCGAGGATGAGGGCATCTTTGTTGCCGCCGAAGCGACCAAACATGCGGCCGACGATGTTGTTGACGTGATGCTCCTCGCCCGGTCGGTCTGCCCAGTTCTTCAGATTGACGAACATGACCGCACCGTTGGTGCTTGGCACGAATCCGGACAGGAAGTCGATACCGACCAGGGCAACCATATGCTCCACTTCGTCTTGTTCTTTCAGGAAGGATTCGATCTCTTTGACGACTTCACCGGTGCGGTTCAGGGCGCTACCCTGGGGCAGCTGGACCGCCACGATGAAATAGCCCTGATCTTCCTGGGGTACGAATCCGCCCGGCACCATGCCAAATAAGGAATAGGCCGCAAAGATGACGCCCGCAAACACGAGGAGGGTCAGGTAACGGAGTTTGATGGCTATTCCCACGACAGAGACATAGGCCCGGTTACCCTTGTTGAAGAACCAGTCGAAGGCGCGGAAGGGCGCCCATTTTTCGTGGTTGGCACGCAACATGATGCGGCACAGGGCCGGGCTCAGTGTAAGGGCCACAACACCAGAGATGGCGACCGAAACCGCAATCGTAATGGCAAACTGTCGGTACATGACGCCCGTCAGGCCGCCGAGGAAAGCAACGGGGAGGAATACGGCGAGAAGCACCAGCACGCTGGCCACCACGGCCCCGAAGATTTGCTCCGTGGCCTTGATGGTGGCTTCGCGACGGGAGAGCTTGCCCTCGTGCATGACGCGCTCGACGTTTTCCACCACGAGGATGGCGTCGTCCACCACAATACCGATGGCCAGCACCAAACCAAAAAGGGTGAGGGTGTTGATAGAGAAGCCAAAGGCCATCATGCCCAGGAAGGTACCGATAATCGAGACCGGTACCGCCAGCAGTGGAATGAGGGTGGCCCGCCAACTCCCGAGGAAGACAAACACCACCAGCACCACCAGCAACGCCGCTTCAAGTAGGGTCTTGATTACTTCTTCGATGGAGGCGTTGATGAAACGGGTGGTGTCAAAGGGTATTTCATAGGTCAGTCCCTCTGGAAACCCTTGCTTCAAGACCAAGAGCTCTTCCTTCACCGCTTCGAAGGTGGAAAGGGCGTTGGCACCGGGCTGGAGATAGACCAGGATCGGAACCGTGGGCTGACCGTTGTAGCGCCCGAAGGAGTCATAGCTCAGCGAAGCGAGTTCCACCCGTGCCACATCACCCAACCGCAAGATAGAGCCGTCAGGCTCTGCACGCAGGATGATTTCTTCATAGTCTTCCGGCTCTGAGAGACGCCCTTCGGTAATAACGGGAATGGTAAAGGCCACTTCCCCATCGTTGGGGGCGGCACCAATGCGACCTGCCGCGAAGAGCGCATTCTGCTCGCGGATGGCGTTGGCTACGTCGCTGATGGTGAGGTCTTTGGCGGCGAGTTGGTTGGGGTTCAGCCAGACCCGCATGGAGTAATCTTTACCACCGAAGACGGTCACGTCACCCACACCGGGAACCCGCTTGAGGGCATCGAGCATGTAGATGGTGGCGTAGTTACTCAGGTAGAGGTCATCCAACGTGTCATCGGTCGCACTCAGCGCGACGACCCCGAGGATGTTATTGGAGCGCTTGCTGACAGAGATACCCTGGCGGGTCACCTCCTGGGGGAGACGGGGCTCGGCCCGCTTCAGGCGGTTTTGCACCTCCACCGCGGCAATGTCCAGGTTGGCACCGATCTCAAAGGTACAGACGATGCTGAGCTGTCCGTTGTTGGTGGTGGTGGATTGATAATAGAGCAGGTGCTCGATACCACTTAATTCCTGCTCAATCGGCGTGGCGATCGATTCGGCCACCGTTTCCGCATCGGCACCGGGGTAGTTGGTTTGAATCACCACCGTCGGTGGTGCGATTTCCGGGGATTGTTCCACCGGCAAGAAGAGGACGGCAACGGCACCGCACAACGTAATCACAATCGAGATGACGGCGGCGAAAACCGGGCGGTCAATAAAAAATCGGGCTAGCATGGGCGATTCCTACTGCGCGTTCGCGTCGGCGGCTGCGGCTTCCAGGGGCGAGGGAACGACGGTGATACCTGGCTGCACTTTGATAATGCCATCGACGATAACTTTGTCGCCCTTCTCGAGGCCCGACTCGATGATCCAATCCGAACCACTCCATTCACCGGGTTTGATGAGTCGGAGTTCCACGGAGTTGTCGTCCTTGATGACATAGACGAAGGCGCCCTGGGGCGATTCGCTCACGGCCTTCTGAGGGACCGAGATGGCGTCGGGGCGGACGTAGCCGCGCATGTGGGCCCGAACGAACTGGCCCGGTTTCAGCTGACGATTGATGTTGTCGAAGGTGGCCCGCATTTCGACGGAGCCGGTGTTGATGTCTACCGCCGTGTCTTCAAAGTCAATTTTGCCCTGGGGCGGATATTCCGTGCCGTCGAGCAAGGTGATTTCGAGGTAGGGATTGTTCGTCCCATCCAGGACGTAACCCCCTTCGGCAGCGAGCTTACGCCAGTGAAGGTAGTCGCGTTCCGTCATCTGATAACTGACATAAATGGGGTCCACCTGCTGCATGGTGGTGAGCAGGCCATTGGAACCTTCATCTACCAGGCTACCAATTTCCTTCTGGGTCTTGCCTACGTAGCCGGTCAGGGGCGCTTCCACGAGCGTATAGCCCACCTCAAGTTCGGCCTTGGCCAACTCCGCACGGGCCAGGTTCAGGGCCGCCGTGGCATTGGTCCGCTCGGCAAGTTGCTTATCCAGATCACTCTGGGCGATGGCACCGGGCACCTTGACCGATTCCATCCGGTTCACTTCCTTTTCGGCGAGCGAAAGCGCTGCCTGTGCCTGGGCCACGCGGGCCTTGGCAATTTCCCGGTCGGCTTCAAAGGGGCGGGGGTCGATCAAATAGAGCCGGGTGCCCTGTTCGACCAGGGTGCCTTCCTTAAATTCCCGCGAGTCGAGAAAGCCGCGGACCCGTGCCCGCACTTCTACGATTTTGGAGGCTTCGGTCACACCGACGAATTCAAAGGAAACGGGCATGCTCTTGGGCGTCACGGTGATATAGGTTACTTCCGGTGGTGGGGGCGCAGGGGGTTGGGCCGCGAGGCGGTCCGCTGACAGGAGGGCCAGACAGGTTAAAAGGAACGGGGTCAATCGTTTCAACGTCATAATATCGACCTTTCGGAAAGTAGATGTGGTATAGGGAAGCCAGGGTGGACACACCCCGGGTATAGTGAGTTTGCACATACTGGATAGGACTGGTATGCGTACTATGAAATTAACAATCTGCCCCGACAGGAAATACGTTTATTCTTGCGCCATGATACCGCCTTAGATGCATTACGAAACGGGGGCTTCAGCGAGTCGGCTGGCCATGGCAAGCATGGTTTGCACCAGTGCGTCCCGTTGCTCCTTGGTAAAGGGAGAAACATTCAACGTTTCCATGAGCATGAGGCCATCAGCCGCCAGCAACAAGACCGCCGATTCATTTTGATCCACGTCCAGCGCAGCGAGGTCCGAAAAGCGACTTTCATGAAACGAGCGAATGGGTTCCTTCAAATGAGGACAGTTGGCCAACGCCGAAATCAGGCCGGCACACAACTGGGGATCCCGTTCTTCGTCCAGCAGCGCGGTTTCCACATCCGCTTTCAAGATGGCGGCCGCGTCGGCTGCCTCACCTCGGCACGCTTTGCGACGTTCCGTAGCATGTGCCATCAGCCGCGCTACCATCGCCTGTAGCAGGGCATCTTTCGTTGGAAAATGATAGAGAAGGCCGCCCTTACTGACCTGAGCTTGCTCCGCTACCGAATCCAAGGTAAGGCGCCATGCTCCTTGCTCCGTCAACACGACCTCCGCCGCATCAAGCATGGCTTCTTTTCCGCTGGGGCGTACCATCACTCACCTCCGATTGCTGTAGTTACTAAACCGTCTAGTCGGTATAGTAACACCAACAACACGACATGTCAAGTAATCGGAGTAACTGATTTTTGATGGGATGGTGTGCGGGATTATCAGGGTAACCGTGGGTCGCGGTCAGTGGTGGGCTGCACGTTCCCGCAGCATGGCGACAAAGGCCTGTTGTGCTTTGGATTGATAAACACCCCGACGGGATATGGCACCGAGGGTCACTTCCGGAAGGCCTGTCATAGGGATTGACTGGAGGGCATCGTCGGGGCGCACCACCATCTCCGGGAGGAGCGAAATGCCCACCCCTTCGGACACAAAGCGCTTAATAACCTCCAGGCTACCGCTGTCCACCACAATCTGGGGCGAAAAGTCGTATTCCGCGAAGTAGCGGCGCAGCATGGTGCCCGTGCGGGTAGCCTCCTCGAGCAAGACAAAGGGCTCTTGTCCCAATGACTCGAGAGAAACCGTGCGCTTCGACGCCAGGGGATGGCTCCGGGGCACCACGAGGACGAAGCGCTGGCGAAAGAGGGGGGCCTCCACCAGCTCGTCGTGGTGGGTGGGCAGGGTCACGATGCCCAGGTCCAGGGTGCCATCCAACACCTGTTCCACAATGGCACCGGAATTTCGATTGACCAGCACGACCCGGGTTTCCGGCATGCGCTCGGCATATTCCCGTACCAAGGGCGGGAGCACATAGAGGGCCGTTGTATCACTTGTACCTACCCGTAATTCCCGACTGGCTACGGCATCAAAGTCCGCCACTTCATGAGAGAGGCTTTCCACCTGCTGCAGGATGGTGGTGCCCTGGGCGTAGATGAGTTCCCCCATGGGCGTGGGACGGCAGGTCTTTCGTTCGATTAGCGAATGGCCCACTTCGCGCTCCAGGGACTTGAGCTGCTGACTCACCGCCGGCTGGGAACGATGGAGCCGCTCCGCCGCCGCGCGGAAGCTGTGGGTCTCGATAATGGCGCAAAGGCAGCGCAGGGATTCAAGGGTCATGGTGTTGCTCCCAGAGTGATTTTGTTGCTCGTACAAATCCCCGGTCGTTCCTGTCGCGTGAATCTACCACGGAACGCACGGAATAACACGGAAGGAGAACTAAGGGGTGGCCCCTTGTTTCGCGTGTATTGACAAGCTCCGCGAAATATTGTCGGACTGGCTTCCTCAGTTCGGCCGAATCGGTGTCTGGATTGTTTTAATTTCCGTGTAATTCCGTGTCTTCCGTGGTCAGCTCACTAAAACGGGCCTACCACGGAAAACACAGAACCGCACGGAAGTATAAGGATCGAATCTCGTCCCGCAGGCCTGTCGTTTCTTCATTCGTGTTTATTCGTGTGCATTCGTGGTTAAAAAACGGGTCAGCATGCAGACTGTCCCAATAAGAAATGCTTATCGCTTTCATTATATCATTTCATTGGACTTATTCAAGGGGTCCGTCGTATGCTTCCCTTGTGCGCTTTGGGTGACTTCTACGCCACGGCCTTCGCGCGCGCCCAGTTTTCTCTCTCCACGGTGCCGCGGGATTGCCCCCGTTGGCCCTGTATACCATGACCAAAGGAAATCCACCATGACCGAAGAAAAGTCGGGGTTGAGTTACCGTGACGCGGGCGTCGATATCGACGCCGCGAATGTTGCCATGAAGACGGTGAAGACGTTGGTAAAACGTACCTTTACCGGCGGCGTACTCCAGGATATTGGTGCCTTTGGGGCCATGTTCAGCCTCGACACCAAGGGCATGACGGAGCCGGTGCTTGTTTCCAGCGTAGACGGGGTGGGCACGAAGCTGAAGCTCGCTTTCATGTCGGGCAAGCACGACACCATCGGTATCGATATTGTTTCCCACTGCGTCAACGACATCCTCGTGCAGGGTGCCCGACCGTTGTTCTTCCTCGATTACCTCGCGGTCGGCAAGCTGGAGCCCCAGGTGGTGGTGGATGTGGTGAAGGGACTTACCGACGGCTGCCTCTATGCTGGCTGCGCCCTGATTGGCGGTGAGACGGCCGAAATGCCCGATATGTATCAGCCCGGCGAGTATGACCTGGCCGGCACCATCGTCGGCGTGGTAGACCGCAGCAAGATCATCGACGGCACGAACATCAACGCGGGGGACGCCATCATCGGCATCCCATCCTCCGGTCTCCACACCAACGGCTACAGCCTCGCCCGGAAGATTTGCTTTGAAGTGGCCGGGCTCGATATTCACGATGAAATGCCCGGTGTAGGTCGTTCCGTAGCGGAAGCGCTGATGGAGCCCCACCTGAGCTACGCCAAGCTCATGCAGATTGTTATGAAGGTCGTGAAGGTGAAGGGCATGGCCCACATCACCGGCGGCGGTATCACGGACAACCTGCCCCGCGTATTGCCCGATGGCCACTCGGCGGAGATTGACCTCCAGAGCTGGACGGTTCCGCCCCTCTTCAAGTTTCTGCAGGAAACGGGCAACGTGGCGGAGTCCGAAATGCTGCGCACCTTCAACATGGGCCAGGGTTTCCTTTTTGTGGTGCCCCAGAATCAGGCCGAGAAGGCGCTGGAGACGGTGAACCTCACGGGCACGGACGCCTACCGCGTGGGCGAAGTCATCGCAGGCGACGGACAGATTCACTACAAGGGCACGCTGAACTATGGCTAATCGTATCGAAGTCGCCATGCAGGCCAACCAGCCCGACCCGGCGGGTGAGGCGGTGCGTCTCAAGCTGCACGAAGATCTCCACGTGACGGTGGAATCCGTACGGGTGATTGACGTGTACGCTATTCACGCTGACCTCAGTGAGGCCGAGTTGGAGAAGGTGCGGACCGAGCTTTTCACCGACCCCATCATCCAGACCTCGGCGTTGAACCGCTCGCTGGCCCAGAATTTTGACTACGTCGTGGAAGTGGGCTTTCGTCCCGGCGTAACCGACAACGTGGGCCGGAGTTCCCTCGAAGGGGTGGAAGACACGCTGGGCCGCGATCTCGGACCCGACGCAGCGGTCTTTAAGTCGACCCAGTATGTTATCCAGGGAATCAGTGAAGCCGACTGCGCGCGCGTAACCAAGCGTGCCCTGGCCAACGAGCTCATCGAGCGTTGGGCCATCAAGTCCCCCGTCGAAATGGCGGCGCTGAATCATGCCTCCCTCCTCGACGAGCCCCTGGTGACGGACGTAAGTGATCCGACGGTCCACGAGATCGATCTGGAAATCGGCGATGACGCCCTCCTGGCCCTGAGCCGTGAGATGATGCTGGCCCTGGAGTTGGTGGAGATGCAGGCCATTCAGGCCCACTATCGCGACCCGGCCACCGTCGCCCTGCGGAAGGAGCTGGGCCTGCCTGAGAAACCCACCGACATCGAGTTGGAGATTCTCGCGCAGACCTGGTCGGAACACTGCAAGCACAAGATTTTCGCGGCCGACGTGGAGTATACCGACGCCGAAGGCACGACCCGTCGTATCGATGGGCTCTTCAAGAACTACGTGAAGGCCACCACCGATATCGTGGGCGAAAAAGTCGATTGGCTTATCAGCGTCTTTCACGACAACGCGGGCATCGTGAAGTTTACCGATGACTATCACTTCGCGCTGAAGGCCGAGACCCACAACAGTCCTTCGGCACTCGACCCCTACGGCGGTGCCATGACGGGTATCGTGGGCGTGAACCGGGACATTCTGGGTGCGGGGCAGGGCTGCCGCTGCATCTTTAATACCGACGTGTTCTGCTTTGCTCCACCCCCGACGGGTCCTTCGTGGCGTACACCGCGGTGTGGTGGATGGCGGGAACGAAAGTGGTATCCCCACGGTCAACGGCGCCATTGTTTTTCACGAGCGTTTCCTTGGAAAGCCCCTTGTCTTTGTGGGTACTGGCGGACTTATCCCCGTCGAAGTGAACGGCGTGCCCAGCGAAGAAAAAGCCGCCCGGCCCGGCGACAAAATTATCATGGCCGGTGGGCGTATCGGTAAAGATGGCATCCACGGCGCTACCTTCTCTTCGGAAGAGTTGCACGAAGGTTCGCCGGCCACTGCGGTGCAGATCGGTGACCCCATTACCCAAAAGAAATTGGCAGATTTTCTCATGGAAGCCCGCGATTTGGGACTCTATACCTGCGTCACGGACAACGGTGCCGGGGGCCTTTCCTCCAGCATTGGTGAAATGGCCGAAACCCCGGGCGGTGCCGCCATTCATCTCGACAAGTGCCCCTTGAAGTACGCGGGTCTGGCGCCCTGGGAGATTTTCCTTTCCGAAGCCCAGGAGCGGATGACCCTCGCCGTTGCCCCGGAAAAGGTGGATGCCCTCCTTGACCTGGCGAAGCGCCGCGAAGTGGATGCCACCGATATCGGTGAGTTTAACGATTCGGGCCGTCTTGACACCTATTACAATGGGGCCTTGATTGGTGCGTTGACCATGGAATTCCTCCATGATGGCGTGCCGAAAATGTGCCTGCCCGCCAAGCTCGAGCCCGTTGCCCTGACCGCGCCCGTACTGGAAGAGAAGTCTGACCTGAACGACGATTTGAAAGCCGTGTTGGGTGCCCTCAATGTGGCCAGTAAAGAGAGCTTCGTGCGGATGTATGACCACGAAGTACAGGGCAACAGCGTGGTTAAGCCCTTCCAGGGTGCGGAGTCCGATGGTCCCGGCAACGCCGGTGTGGTCCGTCCTGATCCGAACTCGAAAAAAGGGGTGGCCGTCGCCTGTGGCATCACGCCCAAGTATGCCGACCTGGACGCCTACCACATGATGGCCTGCGCCATCGACGAAGCGGTCCGTAACCTGGTGGCGACGGGCGCGAAGATGGGTACCATTGCCGGACTCGATAACTTTTGCTGGCCCGACCCCGTGGAAAGCGAGAAGACACCCGATGGTGCCCATAAGATGGCCCAGTTGGTGCGTTGCTGCGAAGCCCTCAAGGAAGTCTGTGTCGCTTATGACATCCCGCTCATCAGCGGTAAAGACAGCATGAAAAACGACTACAAGATCGGCGATACCAAAATCTCGATTCCGCCGACCGTGTTGTTTACGGCCTCGGCCATTCTCGACGATGCCGACCAGGTGGTGACCATGGACGTGAAACGTCCGGGTGACACGGTCTATGTGTTGGGCGAAACGAAAGACGAGTTGGGCGGCAGCGAATACCTGTCTCTGTCACAGCAGTTGGGTGACAGGGTGCCCACGGTGGATCCGCTTCGTGCCCGTGCCCGCTATGAAGCGCTGCACCAGGCCATTACCCAGGGGCTCGTGGCTTCCTGTCACGATTGTTCCGATGGGGGACTGGGTGCTGCCTTGGCCGAGTCCGCCTTCGCGGGGGGCTTCGGCATGAAGGTCGATCTGGCACCCCTGGGATTGGACTACGATCAGGTGGCGCTCTTCAGTGAAAGCCAGAGCCGTTTCGTCGCGACTGTTCCCGCAGACAAGGTGTCTGCCTTCGAGGCCCTGATGAACGATACGGGGTGTTATGCCCTGGGTCAGGTGACGGAGGTTCCCCAGTTGGTCATTGCCGGCACTTCGGGCACCGTAGTCGATGCCCCCCTGGCCGAATTGAAAGCCGCGTGGCAGGCTCCGTTGAACTACTAGTCCCCGGGCCGTGATCGGATTGAGCACGGTGCATGGGCACGAGCTTACTGAGTTTTAAAAACTCCCCCTGCAATGGGGAGTCGCCCGCAAGGGTTCCTGGGTCAAGAGGAACCGTTGCAATGGGCGGCGACATAAGGAGACACAGACGTGTCGGTAAACGCACTCATATTGACCGGATTCGGTATTAATTGTGATCGTGAAACGGCGCTGGCCTTTGAACGGGCGGGTGCTCGGGCCGAGCGGGTTCATCTGAATGATCTGGCCGAAAATCCCGAGCGCTTTCAGGAGTTTCAGATTCTCGCCGTACCCGGTGGATTCTCTTTTGGCGATGACGTGGCGTCTGGCCGGATTCTGGCCAACCGTTTGCGCTATCGTCTGGGCGCACCACTCCAGGACTTCGTGGCGGCGGGTAAACTGGCCATTGGTATTTGTAATGGGTTTCAGGTCATGGTGAAAATGGGCCTGCTTCCGCTCTTCGAGGGCGAATTTACCCAGGAAGTGACGCTCACCCACAACAACGCCGGACGCTTTGACAATCGCTGGGTCAATCTCAACGTCAATGCCGACTCGCCCTGCGTCTGGACCCGGGAGATGACGGATTTGGAAGTGCCCATCCGTCACGGTGAAGGCAAGTTTATCCCTCGGGATGAGGCGACCCTGACCCGTTTGCAGCAACAGGGGCAAATCGTGTTGCGCTATGCCAACGCCGATGGTACGCTCGCCGGGGGCGCATTTCCCGCGAACCCCAACGGCTCCGTGGATGACGTGGCGGGGATTTGCGATCCTTCGGGACGCATATTCGGGCTGATGCCCCACCCGGAAGCCTTCCTTCACCGGAGCAATCATCCCCGCTGGACCCGCGAAGAATTGCCCGAAGAAGGTGCAGGACTTCAGTTGTTCAAAAACGCGGTGGCATTCGCGGAGAAGGAATTGGCGTAGGGGCGGAATTGCGTCTGCGGGTTGGCCGGTGGGGCATGCGTCCGCACGTTGCGTGGCTTCTGTAGGTTGGGCGGACAAGCTGGCGCGACGTTTTTCTCATCCCAGGAGCACCCGCGGCAGAACACCCCTACAGGGTTTCTCCGAAGGCATCCAGCACACGCTTGCCGTCAATGGTGCACTGGTCAGAGACACAGCGGCCACTCTCCGTCTGGGTCCAGTCCGCCGCACCTTGGCGGGTGTAGAAGAACTCGTATCCTTCAATACGGGACTCGTTTTCGCTGCCCGAATGTTCGACATACACAGAAATCTTACCGATAGCGGGCCCGAATAGCACGTAGGGGCGGGCCACTGCGACCTCCGCACCGATGCGTTTGACCGACGTCTCCAGTCCTTTTTTCGCAGGCTTGAATTCTTCTATTTTTGACTGGGCCAGGCCGTCCAACTCGTCTTCCAGAAAGGTAAGTTGGTAGGCACTTACGCCCCACGCAACACACAGGGCCACCAAAAACACCACCCCCACCCGTAGAATCCACCCTGAGCTTTTTTTCGTGTCCGACATTCCTGAACCTTTCCCATTTGGATGCGATCCTGTTATATTAGTTTCCAGTATATTCTTAGTGCGCCCATTTTCATAGCCCCCCCAATTCCGGGTCGGTCTTTCGGGTGGTTAGCGTGCCAGAATATGGAATAATGCGATTTTGTGTTGTCATGGGTATAATGACCTTTCACGTGGCGTAGGTAGTGGTGCCGCGTATCCGTGAGCGTGGTAGATTTTTCGGGTCGTTTCGAGCCCCCGAAACGAACCGAGTGCAGGAATGAACGTGTCGTCCGAGACATATGAGTACATAGAAACCCAAGACGCCTGGGACTCCTGCCTGGCGTTACTCGAACGTGAACCCATCGTGGCGGTTGATCTGGAAGCCAACAGCCTGTACGCCTACCGCGAGCAGGTTTGCCTCATCCAGATATCTATCCCGAACAACGACTATATTGTAGACCCTCTGGCGGACATCGACCTTACGGGCTTCGGGCGGCTTCTGAGCAATCCTGCCATTGAAAAAGTGTTTCACGCGTCGGAATACGATCTGATGCTGCTCATGCGGGACTATGATTGGCAGTTGCAGAATCTCTTCGATACCATGTGGGCCGCGCGCATCCTCGGTTTTAAGCACATGGGTCTGGCCTGGTTCCTGCGGGAATTCTACGGCGTCGAACTCACGAAGAAATACCAGAAGGCCAATTGGGGTGCCCGGCCCTTGTTGCCCGAACTGCTGGCCTATGCCCAGGCAGATACCCATCACCTGCTCGATCTGCGCCATGCCCTGGCGGAGCGACTGGAAGAGGCGGGGCGCATGAAAGAGGCCCTGGAAATCTTCGAGCAGCAATGCCGGGTGCGACTTCCCGATCAGGAGTTTACTCCCGACGGGTTCTGGTCTATTCGGGGTGCCCGCACCCTGGCCCCCCAAGAGCAGGCGGTCTTAAAAGCCCTTTATATCTTCCGGGATGAAGAGTCCCGTCGCCGCAATCAGCCCGCGTTTAAGGTCTTGAATAATGAAGCCCTCGTGGGGATGGCATCCGCATTGCCAGATACCCGGGAGGCCTTGAGTAAGGTGCGGGGCATCGGGGTCCGCAATCTGGATCGCTACGGGTCCCGCTTACTCGATATTATTCGCACGTCGCAGTCCGACCCCGCGCCGGAGCGCCCGAAACGAAAGAAACGCCCCGACCCCAAAGCGGCGGATCGCTTCGAGAAACTCTCCCAGTGGCGGCGAGATCGTGCCCAGGCACGTGGCGTTGAGTCGGATGTCATTCTGTCCCGGGAAACCATGTGGGACATCGCCCGGGGTAATCCGAATTCCATCGACGATCTGGCCCAAATTCCGGGAATCGGTCCCTGCCGACTTGACCTCCACGGGGAGGCCATTCTCGACGAACTCGACTGAGAAGCCTTCGCGCGCTACGCGAACCATTCAAATGCCGGGGCCGAATGTGGTATATTGCTCCGGGCTGCGGGGAGAGCAACCCCGTTGCTTTCAATGGTGCCGCACCGAGAAAATACCGATACATGGACGTACACGATCCTCAAAGCTCAAGCCCCCCCGACGCCAATGACGTAAATCCACGCCTCGTAAAGGTGGCCCGGCTTGAGTTTTTACTTCTACTCACCCGATATGCCCTCCTCGTACTTTACGGGATGCTCTACCGATACGCAGAAACGCCCCCCTTTGATGTTCTGGGTATGCTCGTACTCGCGATTCCCTTTCTGGCTCACAATGCAGCGGTACACGCTATCGGCTATCTGGGCTGCTATCACCTGTACCTTCGCGGCGGAAACCTGCTGATCCATCTGGTGCAGATCACCATCCTCGTCACACTGACTGGGGCGGAGGGGAGTCCCTTCACGATAGCTTTCTTCTTTGTATTACTGGCCCAGGTTTTCTACGCTCCCCATTTTCGACATATTCACACCGTCATTTTCGGCTGTGTCTTCGCCTATCTCATGGCGGTCGTGGTGCATGCCCTTGTATTCGAAGAGAAGCGGATGTGGTTGCATCTGATTGCCACGTTGGGAGGCCTGATAGTCTGCTATGGCCTCATCCGCTCCCTCGCGAATCTGCTTTTTACCATCGAGTTGGGTTTGCAAACGCGGGCCCAGGAACTGGCCTCCTCCAGGGCAACGCTTCGCACGATTCTGGACTCAGCGGGCGGCGCGATTATTGTGTACGATGAAAACGAATTCATCACGGATGGCAACGCCAAGGCCTGCGAATTCTTTAAACGCCCCCGAGAGCGGCTTCTGGGGGTGCGCTTTCGTCAGTTCTTCTTCGACGATGGGACCTTGCCGAGTAAGCTTGCCACCCTCAATGCCCGGGGGGAATACCAGGGAGAGCTGCTGGCCGTATTGCCGGAAGGAGATGAATTCAACGTGTCCGTTTCGGTGCGCTCCTTCATTCAGGAGGGCCGCCGCTTCTTCGTGGCGTTGCTCCACGACGTCACGGAGCAGAAGCACGTTCAGGAAGCGACTCGGAAGGCCAATATTCGTTTGGAGCAGATTAACCAGGAGCTCCAGCAAGTAGACTCACTTCGAAATGCGTTTTTCGGTGCGGTGTCCCAGCGTTTGCGTTCGCCGCTGTCTGCCATTCTGGGGTATACCGATTTGCTGCTGGAAGAGGAGCTGGGCGCGTTGAATGCCGAGCAACGTAAAGCGGTACAGAGTTGCCGACGGAGCGTTATTCGCGTTTTCGGTCTGGTAGACGAAGCTTTTGAAGATCAGGGGAATGTAAGCAGAGAGGGTCAGGCCGAGGAGCTTTCCTCTGGTGACGCACCGGTGGCCCCCGAGCAGATCGGCAGTTCCACGGACTGAGTGGAGCCCGATTTCGGCCCCTTCTATTGATCCCCAATCCGCTCTCATGAGACAATAAACACCCCTTGGAGACCCGTTCGCTGGTTTCCGCCACGTTACTGAATCAGGAAGGATTCCCACGATGTCCGAGCTACAAGGAAAGGCTCTCGTCGCCCAGGGCGGCGGGCCGACCGCAGTTATTAACCAGAGTTTTGTTGGTGCCGTGCTCGAAGCACGTAAATCTCCCCACGTGTCCCACGTCTATGGTGCTCTCCATGGTGTGAACGGCATTATCAACGAGAACTTTATCGATCTTACCGAAGCCACTACGCACAATCTGGAAGCCGTGGCACAGACCCCGTCGTCTGGATTGCTTTCGACCCGGGATAAGCCCGATATCGAATACTGCAAGAAGATTTTCGGTATCTGCAAGCTCCACGGTATCCGCTACTTCATGTACTGCGGCGGCAACGACAGCGCCGATACCTGCCGGATCGTGAATGAAGAAGCCAACAAGGCGGGTTACGAACTTCGGGTGATTCACATTCCGAAGACCATCGACAACGACCTGCTTGTGACCGATCACTGCCCCGGATTCGGCTCCGCTGCCCGTTATGTGGCCCAGGCCTTCGCTGGCGTCAACCTCGACAACCGTGCGCTTCCCGGTGTTTACCTCGGTATCGTCATGGGACGTCACGCCGGATTCCTGACGGCCGCTTCCTGCATGGCCCGGAAATACTCCGACGATGGTCCTCACCTTATTTACCTTCCCGAGCGGCCCCTCTCCAAAGAGCAGTTTGTGTCTGACATCGAGCGCGTCTACAAGGAACAGGGTCGTTGTATCGTCGCCGTTTCTGAAGGTGTTGTCGATTCCGATGGAAAAGCCATTGCCGAACAGTTCACCGGCGGTGAGCGAGATGCCCACGGCAATGTGCAGCTTTCCGGTACCGGTGCCCTGGGTGATCTACTCAGCTCCTGGGTGAAAGACGGCACGGACATCTCTCGCGTGCGCGCCGATACGCTGGGTTACATCCAGCGCAGCTTCCTGGGCTGTGTCAGCGAGACTGACGCACGGGAGGCCCGTGAAGTGGGTGAAAAGGCCGCACAGTATGCTATCTGGCACAATCAGGACGGCTCCGTGGCCATGCGCCGTGTTGGCGACTATGCCATCGAATACTTCCTCACGCCGCTGGAAACGGTTGCCCGTAACAGCCGCGAAATGGCCGACGAATTCATCAACGAAGCCGGTAACGACGTGACCGACGCCTTCCGCAATTACGTGCGTCCCCTCGTCGGGGCCCTGCCTGTTGCTGAACGCATCAGCGCTCCGGCCGTGCCGAAGATTGCGTCCAAAGGCAACTGACCGCAGTCGTTGAACAGGTAATTCCGTGCCGGTCATGTTATTCTGCATGACCGGCACTTTTTACAGCAGGGAAAGCGTTTCGAAGCGATGGCGTCGAAATGATTGGCGAAACACGCCGCACCGTGTGCGGCGCAAGTCGGAGGACTTCGGTGATGCCTGAATCAAATGACATTGATTGGTTTAAACAAACCTTGCGAGCCACCTTTCCCTACGTTGTTTTTATCGTGGTATTTATCTTGGGAACCGTAGCCATCATGGTCTGGGCAGCCCACGCGGAAGAGGTGGGAAAGCCCGTCTTGCTGCCCCAGGCCCATTCCCACAATGATTACTACCGCGAGAATCCCCTTGAGGATGCGCTTTCCTTAGGTTATTGCAGTGTGGAGGCCGATATCTATCTCATTGATGGTGCCCTGCTCGTGGCCCATGATCGGGACAAGGTGTCCCCTGAGAAGACCCTGAGTGCCATGTACCTCCAGCCGCTCTTTGCGCGGTTTCAGCGCTTTGGCAGTGTCTATCCCGAAGCGGCTCCCTTTCAGTTGCTCATTGACATTAAGAGCGAGGGGGAAGGGACGTTTACCGCGTTGCAGCAGGAGCTCGAAGCCTTCGAGACCATGCTCACTCGTTTTGACGCCGAAGAGACCATCCCCGGGGCCGTGACGGTGGTTATTTCGGGTAACCGGGCCGTCGATGCCATTCTCGGCGCAAATCCCCGCCTGGCCGGAGTGGACGGTCGTCTGAGTGATTTGGATGGTGCTTATACGGCCCACCAGATGCCGCTTATCAGTGATAACTGGACCAAGCATTTTCGCTGGCGTGGAAAAGGCGAAATCCCGGAAGCCGAAGGGGAGAAGCTCCGCGCGATCGTGGCGCAGACCCATGCCAAGGGGATGCGACTGCGCTTTTGGGCCACACCCCAACGGGACGACGTATGGGCCACCCTCCATGCGACGGGGGTGGATGTCTTAAACGCCGACGACCTCCAGGCGCTCCACGATGTATTGCACAGGGCCGCTGCCGCCAATTCAGGTCGCTAACCGGCGCTACTACGGAAAGCAGGAATTTCATGGCTGGAAATGTGGGCGAGGAAGCTTTGCGTATTGCGGGGTCCGTCGTGGTCACCAATGATGACGGCATCGAGGCCGATGGCTTACAGCACCTTGTTGCCGCCTTGGAGCCCCAGGTGGAGGGCGCGGTCTATGTAGTGGCCCCTTCGAAATGCTACTCGGGATGTAGTCAGCAGGTCAGCATGAGTCACGGTATTGCCGTGGAACGCGTGGGAGAGCGGCATTTCGCCGTCGATGGCTCTCCGGCGGACTGTACGCGCCTGGCCCTGACCCATCTGGTGCCTGATTGTCGGCTACTGCTTTCCGGCATCAATCACGGTGGCAATATGGGACACGATATTCTGCTTTCCGGCACGGTGGGGGCCGCGCGGGAAAGCGCGGTCATGGGCGTGTCGGCCGTCGCCTTGTCCCAATACTTTCAGGGGCAACGGGACGTGGATTGGTCGGCTTCTGCCGCGTTGGCCCTGGTCGCCCTCTCCACGATTATGAAGGAGCCTGCGGGCGACGAGCCGGCGCTGTGGAATATCAATTTGCCCCATCGTCCCAAGGGCACGGAAGGGATTCCGGAAATCACCTTCAGCCATCCCTGTACGGCGGCGCTGCCCGTGGCCTACGCGGCGTCAGACCGGGTCTACACCTATGACGGAGCCCGGTACCATGAGCGCTTGCAAGCGCCCGGTACGGATGTGAGCGTCTGCTTTGGTGGTGGTATCTCCATTTCCCGTCTCGCCGTGGGCCCCATGCCCTATCGCACTGGCTGACCTTCTCCGGTCGGTTGCGGATTTCGGAGAGGATACCGTATGCTGTTTTTGTTCCAATCGACACCGGTGGTATCGTCTGTGCGAGGTGCCCCGAGAGGGATTTTCATGTTCAGATCGACCTGCCTGATGGCGCTTGTAGTGCTACTGACTTTGCCCGTGCTCTCGGTCGAAGGAGCCCCATGGCCCGCGCAACGCGATGGCTTACACCTGGCCTTTCAGGATGCGCTGCACCCGGCAGTGGCCTACCGGGCCGACGGCACGCCGATTCCGGGTTGGCGATTTGATGCCATGGGGCTTGGTCGTGTGCGTCACGACGGTGCTCTCCTTTCGGGGAACGGGGGCTTTGAAGCCCCATCCATAGGACCGGCCATGGGAGACGTCTTCGCGCACAGCACGACATTTACGCTCAGCTTTGCCTTCACATCGACCTCGGCGGAGAATTCAGGAAATATTCTGGGGCTCGGTGACCTTAGGGGACCGAAGGGCTGCTGGTTACAAGTCGCGCAGGAATCTGACACCCTCCATGTTTCGCTGCATACGTCCTCGGGGGAGGTGAGGCTCGCGGGAGGGAAGGTCGTGCCGGAGAAGTCCACGGCCGTTGCATTTACGTGCGACGAGGACGTCTTCGTGTTTTACCAGGAGGGCCGGGAGGTGGCACGCCACGCCGTGACCGGTGCGCCTCAGATTACGCATCCCACCACTCCTGTGATAGGTCAAGCTACGGCGGATGTCACGGGCTGGCAGGGGGCCGTAGAAGGGATCGCCCTTTATAACGAAAGGCTGAGTCTCGAGGCGGTAGCTGGGCTCCATACTTCCTTTACTGCCGTACAGAAGGCGCGCCTGCCTGTCGCAACGCTGGCCCTGCGCGGCACCTTACGGGAGAAGTCGAGCATCCTGGCCCCCTCGGAGTTGGCCCCCTATGAACGGGGCTTGACCGTCTTTATCTATGATGTGGAGGAGGTGTTGGACGGGGTGTATGGGAAGAAAACGATCTACGTGGCCCATTGGACCGTGTTGGACCGCACAGCCCTTCCTTTCGCGGCCGTGCCGGTGGGCAGCACGGAAACGTTGTATTTGGAACTGTTCGACGACAACCCCCAGTTGGAATCAGAGAATCTGTCGGATGATGCGGTAATGGACTTCACCATTCCCTATTACTACGACGCGGGTGGGTGTTCGCTCCGGGCACTGCTCCCCGAAAAGAAGCCCTAGCGTCCCGGTTATGGTATTCAGTTCCCACCTGTTTATCGTCTATTTTTTGCCCCTCGCGTTGTTGGTGTACTACGCGACGCCGGCTCGGTTTCGGGCTCTCCCCCTGACCCTCCTCAGCTACCTCTTTTATGGGTGGGCGAATCCAGCTTTTGTATTCCTCATGCTCTTTTCCACCGTGGTGGATTATCGCATGGGATTGCGTATAGCCTCCGGACAATTGGTCGAGGCACATGATGCCCCCCGGGGGAAACGAATGCAACGGCAGGCACTGATACTGTCCGTCGTTACCAACCTTTCGCTCTTGGGGTTCTTCAAATATGCGAATTTCGGGATCGAAAATTATAACGCGCTTATCACCGCAGCAGGGTGGGAGAGCGCCCGTTGGGACACGGCGCTACGTATCGTTTTGCCGCTGGGCATCAGTTTCTATACCTTCCAGTCCATGAGCTATACCATTGATGTCTATCGACGGGAGGCCGCTCCAGAACGCAGCTTTCTGTCCTTTGCGTGTTACGTCTCCATGTTTCCCCAATTGGTGGCGGGTCCCATCGTTCGTTTTCACGAGGTGGCCCAGCAACTCAACGTGCGCACTCATTCGGTGGAGAAATTTGCCCGGGGCATCGCCTTCTTCTCCCTGGGCCTGGCAAAGAAGGTCCTCGTGGCCAACCCCTGTGGGCAGGTGGCCGACACCTGCTTTGATGCGGGCGCGGTGAACTCCCTGGATGCGTGGTGGGGCCTTTTTGCCTATGGCTTCCAGATCTATTTTGACTTCAGCGCGTATTCCGATATGGCCATCGGGTTGGGACTCATGCTGGGCTTCGTTTTTCCGAAAAACTTTGATAGCCCCTACCGGGCGCCATCGATCACAGAATTCTGGCACCGCTGGCACCTTTCGCTGTCTCAATTTCTTCGCGATTATCTCTACATTGCCCTCGGGGGAAACAGACGGGGCGCAGCACGCACCTATGCCAACCTGATTCTCGTCATGCTTATCGGCGGGCTTTGGCATGGGGCGTCGTGGAACTTCGTCCTTTGGGGGGCTATCCATGGTGGTATGCTGGCCCTGGAACGCACCCAAGGGAAAGAGAGTGTGTATCGGCGATTGCCTCATGTCTTCCGGGTTGGTGCCACCTTCGTCATCGTGTCGATTGGCTGGATTTTCTTCCGTGCCGCCGATTTACCTCAGGCCTGGTCCTATCTTCAGTCGGTGCTGGGCTTCGGGGCGGGTGGCGATGCCGCCGCCTTGCTCTCCGGGGTGCTCTATCAGCCTTACTATGTGATTACCCTGGCGGCCGCCGCCGTCTTGACGTGGGGCGCACCCCAGACCTGGGACTTTACCCGGGAACTGACTGTGCCGAAGGCGGCTTGGTGTGGTGTGGCGCTTGTGATTTCACTCCTGGTGCTGGCGACCCAGAGCTACAATCCGTTCATCTATTTTATTTTCTAACGAGGTTCCATGACCCATCACCCGACACATCGCGAAGCACAGGCCGCCGCTGAGGTCGGGAAGACCGCCGTCCGACGGAGTGTTGCCATAGGGATGTGTGTACTCTTCGTGTTGTTGCTGGTCAGTCTGTTTGGTTGGGAGCTCCTGCACCGACGGGCCGATGGCATGCGAGGCGGCACCTACCTGTTGGATGCGACCCAAGGGCTGGTCCGCAGCGTCGGTCACTTCCCATCCCAGGTGGCCTCTGGAGGCTTGTGGGAGGGACTGGGCCAAAGCAATCACGAATTGAAAACCCAGCTGACGGTCCTGGAGTCGGGCCTGAAGATGGAAGCGCCATGGCGATTGCCCTTACTGACGCCAATGAATCGGGGCTTGAGCGGTGTCTTGGGTGCCAGCAACGCGAATGTCTATATGGGTAAGGAAGACTGGCTCTTCTACGGTCCGGCACTGCGGCATGTGCTTGGGCGGTCTGTTGTGACGGCATCGCCAGACGCCATGGAAGTACTCCTCGCCTTTCAAGAGACGCTTGCAGCGCGGGGTATCGCCCTCGTGATCGTACCCATTCCCAGCAAGGTCAGCCTCTATCCTGACCGCCTGAGTGGACGTGTCCAAGCAGATGTCGTCCCACGCAATCAAGGCTATACGGCCTGGATGGAGGCTTATCGCGCTGCCGGGGGCGTGGCCTTTGACCCCACGCCCGCCTTGATGGAAGCTCGGGCAGCGGGTGCCGCTTATTTGCGCCGTGACAGCCATTGGACGCCCCAAGGGGTAGATTATTCCGCGAAAGCACTGGCAGACCTGCTGGAGGAGCGCGTGGATTTTTCCGAGAATGCGCGACGGATTTATCGTCACGGGAAACCCGAGACGGTGGCTTATCCGGGTGATTTGGCGACCATGCTCTATCCGGGGGAGGCGTCCGGCACCCCGATGGACGAGGTGGTCATCGCGCCCGTGGAGGACGGTGATGGGGTGCCGTGGGAGCCCGAGCGGGGGAGTGAGGTGCTGTTGTTGGGAGATAGCTTCACCAATATTTACAGCCAGGCGGCGCTCGGTTGGGGGACTGGGGCGGGTTTCGCCGAACAATTGAGCCTTCACCTGCAACGTCCGGTGGACCGCATCGCACAGAATGACCACGGGGCCTATGCGGCCCGTCATCGCTTGCAGGCGTCTGTGGCGCAGGGAGAGGACCTTCTGGCTCATACCCGTGTGGTGGTCTACGAATTCGCCGTGCGGGAGTTATCCTGGGGGGATTGGAAGCCGAATCGGCACATGGTACCGGCTGCGGGAAATGTGGCCCCCAGGGCACCGGATGGGGCGATGACCGTGTCGGGCCATGTGGTCGCCCGTTCGCTTCCCCCGGCACCCCGCTCCGTGCCCTACAAGGACTGTCTGATCTCCGTGCTCCTGGAACCGGAATCCGGTGATGGTGAAAAGATACTGTTCTATGCCCACGGGATGGTGGACCATCAGTGGACCGCGGCCACGAATTGGAGGGTGGGCGACCGCATAACCGTTTCGCTGACGCCGTGGGCGGACGTGCCTCACGACTTGGAAAGTCTGAATCGCATGGACCTGGAGGGGGAAGCGCTTCATGATAGGACCCCTTGGTGGTATCCGGAAGGCGGAAAAGTGGTGACCCTGATTGACCCCGACACGCCCCCGCCGGTTTCCGAGGTGATGAATCACCGTGAATCGCTGTCGGCACTGATCACCCGCAAGGAAGAAGCCGGGGAAATGGTCATTTCGGGGCAGGCGGAGTGGTTATATTTTGTGCCCGCGTTGCGCAGTCTTTCGGTAGGCGAATTCTGGGGGGCGGCAGCCCCTGCGGTGAGTCGCGCGCGCAACGCCCAATGGGCGGATCCGTTGCCGGCCATAATAGATTTCCACCAGCAGTTGGTGACGGCGAATATTACCTTGCTGCTTGTGCCCGTGCCCACAAAGGCGGCGGTCTATCCCGAGCATCTGGGAGCGCCCCTGGCGGAGGGTGTTGAAGCACTCGCAGGGTCCCAAGGGGCTCACCGGCGGGTACTTGAGGTGCTGCGTGAGTCGGGCGTCTCCGTGGTGGACTTGCAGCCCCTCTTTGAATCGCTTCCAGACAATACACTTGCCTATTGTAAGACCGATACCCATTGGTCCCCTGCGGGAGCGGCCCTTGCAGCCCGAGAAGTGGCCAGGGTGATCCGCGAGCTGCCGGGCGTCGCATTGCCGGAGAGAGAGCGATTCCGTCGTCAGGATGAAACCCTGAATATTCAAGGGGACCTCGCCGTCCTGGCGGGCAGGACCGAAGCGGCAGAGACCCTCCCGTTTGGCCGCGTGGGTCGTGAGGAAGGCGGACAGCTTGTGCCGGTCATGCCCGATAGGGATAGCCCGATCTTGTTGATTGGGGATAGCCACAATCTGGTCTTTCACGCCGGGGGTGACATGCATGCCACGGAGGGCGGGCTGCCGGATCTCCTGGCCCTGGAATTGGGGATGGCCGTGGATCTGGTCGCCGTGCGTGGCTCCGGGGCGACGACACCGCGTATCAATCTGGCGCGTCGCGGCGACCAATTGGCAGGGAAGAACGTGGTAATATGGTGCTTCTCTGCCCGCGAGTTTACGGAAAGCGTGACGGGCTGGCGTACGATCCCGGTCATCCCGTAAACGTTTGTTCTCTCAGAGCCGTTGCTTCTACGGTGGGTGTTTCCGGGGCTGTGGCCCTGCCGCCATGCGCAGACTTTTTAACCGATAGGAATACGACCTGGTGTTATCACTCAACTTGTTGCGAAACGTTGCGATCGTCGTTCTGATACTGGTGTTTTCTGGCGCGCCCTTGGGTGCGCAGGAAGTGGTTGAGTATTCCTATGTGGTGAGTGAAGGCACCGGAACGGTTTACGTTACCCCCACCCACGTACGCTTCTGGCTACACAAGGAACTCTCCAACGGAGATTTGAAAGAAGGACTTTTGGCGGTGGCCCCGCTGGACGTGGCGATGCGCGAGTATCTGAACGGACGGGAAATTCGTCCCTCCAGTCTAGAAGTCTTCGCGCCTGCCGTAACCTCGCTCGCTGAAGGTCGGAGCCAGGTAGCTGTGGAGTTACGCTTCAGCATGGCCGGCATGGTCGGGGGTGAAACCGGCCCGGCCCGATTTGCCGACCTTTGCGAGCAGATGCGTGCTCTCGGTGGGGCATTCCTGGCGTCCGTATCGGAGCCCGAATTGGTCGTGGCGGAAAAGAATGTGGCAATTCGGGACGCGGTGGAAGAGGCCACAAGACAGGCTTTTGTCGCGGGGTCAGGCGCGGCGAGTGCGCTGGGTGGTTCCATTCGTTCGGTCGAGCAAGTGAAGGTGGATGATATTACCTGGAACGGGCCACCCGATACCCAGGCCGACTATCCCAATATCGAGGTGATCGCGTGTACCGCACGTGTCACGGTCACCTATATCGTCCAGTAAGGCACGCGCCTCAGTGGCCCAGATTCAGCAGGCCATTATCGCGTTTTATGAACATGCGAAAGCCGCGTTCCGCGTCGTAATCCAGGGAACCCTGATGCAACTCCGCAATCTTCCGGGCGCTATAGAGTCCCAGTCCCATGTGCTGATTGTCAGGCCATGACGTTTGGTAGGGGTCAAACGCTTTTTCCGCCAGTTCCGCCGACATCCCCGGACCAGAATCCCAGATTTCGAAATAGATACCCCCTTCGGTATTACCCACGGATACCTTGAGCTGCTTATTCTCGGAACCTTCCAAGGCCTGCTGCGCATTAATCAGCAGAAAGAGGAGGGCGAGTTTCAGTTTGGCCAAATCGGCCGGAATGGCCGCCAGATCACTCTGATAGTCCCGCTCCACGGCAATACGCTGGATTTTGAGTTCATAATCGCGGAGGACGAGGGCCTCGTTCATCAGCTGTTCCGGGGAGGTTAAGTTGATGTCCATCCGATCCTTGCGGGAGATAGACGTGAGGGAAGATACCAACGCGCTGCACTTGGTAATGCCCTCAATGACATTGTTCAACATCTTGACGGAGTCGGGGCTGACGCCCTCGTCATAGGTGACCAGTTCCGCGTAGGCCATGGCGGCCCCGAGGAGATTATTGATGTCGTGCGCAATGCCGCTGACGCACCCGCCGACCTGAGCATGGCGGTGCAATTGCAGCATGCGGTTGCGCCCCGCTTCTGAATTCATGTCAAACTGTTCCAAGGCCGATGCCACCTTTCCCGTTCTTCCGCTGCCCAGCCCAATCCTCTATGTGATCTTGACACAATATGGGGCCATTCGCAAGAGAAAGCGCTTTTTTTATCCCGAACACGTAAAATGCCGGACCCAATACGTTGGGCCCGGCAGGAAAGTGTCGTCTTGACGATTGCAAGTGTTACGCAAGCGTGCCCCGATTCAATTATGCTTGAACCGGTTGGCACGCCTTCATGTTGTCGGCCACAGCCTTTGCAAATTCACTGCACTTCAGTAGCTTGGCATCCTGCATCAGGCGGGCAAAATCATAGGTGACCGTCTTGTTGTGGAAGGTCCGGGTCATGGCGTCGACCAAGGTGTCAGCCACTTCCTGCCATCCCATGTATTCGAACATCATGACGCCGGAAAGGACCACGCTGCTCGGATTTACTTTGTCTTGATTGGCATATTTGGGAGCCGTGCCGTGTGTTGCTTCGAAAATGGCTACGCCGGTCTCGTAGTTGATGTTGGCACCGGGGGCGATACCGATTCCACCGACCTGGGCAGCCAGCGCATCGCTGATATAGTCGCCATTAAGATTCATCGTGGCTACCACGTCGAACTCTTTGGGGCGGGTCAGGATCTGCTGAAGGAAAATATCAGCGATGGTGTCTTTTACCAGGATCTTGTCACCGGGGTCGCCGTTGCAGTCTTCCCAGGAAACGGCCACGTCGGAGAACTCTTCTTTGACCAAATCGTAGCCCCAGCGCATGAAGGCACCTTCGGTGTACTTCATGATGTTACCCTTGTGCACCAGGGTAACGCTCTTGCTGCCGTGCTTGACGGCGTGGTTCAGGGCGGCGCGGACGATGCGTTTCGTGCCATATTCACTGACGGGCTTGAGGCCCAGACCTGATTCCGGACGAATGTTCCAACCGAATTCTGCTTTGCAGAAAGCGGCCAGCTTTTCGGCCTCGGGGGTGCCGGATTCCAGTTCCAAGCCGGAATACACGTCTTCCGTATTCTCGCGGAAAATCGTCATATTCACGTTTTGAGGGGCGATCACCGGGCTGGGAACCGTGTCGAAGTGGCGTACCGGCCGGACACAGGCAAAGAGGTCCAGCAACTGACGGAGGCTGACGTTCAGGCTCCGGAAGCCACCGCCAATGGGGGTAGTCAGCGGCCCTTTGATAGCCAGTTCAAACTCACGAATGGCTTCCAACGTCTCTTCGGGCAAGTAGGAGCCCGTAATCTGATTTGCCTTTTCGCCAGCGAAGATTTCCATCCACGCGATCTTACGGGAGTCGCCATAGCAGTGACGCACGGCTTCGTCGAAGAGGAACTGGGAAGCTTTCCAGATGTCGGGCCCAATGCCGTCGCCTTCAATGAAGCCGATGATGGGTTGGTCGGGGGTTTCCAGCTTACCGCCGTTAACGACGACTTTGTCGCCTGCCGGGACTTCGATGTGTTTATAGGTTGCCATGACTTCTCCTGGTTTCGTTGTAAGTTCCGTCCTGCGGGTGGGGCTAGTTGGTGCTTCCCGGAAGTGAGACCAGGCTCGCGCCGGTCACGTGGGGAATGCCCCGTATTGCGTCTAACACCGAGTCTGAAACGGCTTCGTCGAGATTAAGCACCGTCAGTGCGCGCCCTCCCCGACTTGCACGGCCCAGGGATAAGTTGGCGATATTAATGCCCGCTTCTCCCAGGGTTAGACACACCCGACCAATTACCTGAGGGACATCATCGTTGATGCAGATGACCATATAGCCTTCCGGCTTGGCATCCACACGCATTCCGTCGATACTGCATATGCGGGGGTCGTTTCCATCGAAGAGTGTCCCTTTAACGGTGTGGGAGCCTTCGTTGGTGACCACCGTAACACCAATCTCAAAGGCATAGTCGGAGGCTGCAGGACTGCGCTTTTCGGTGCAGGCGATTCCGTGTTCCTTGAGTTGATGGGGGGCGCTGATGGTATTCACATCTTCGACCATAGGGCGGAGAAAGCCCGCCAGGATGGCCGAGGTTATGGGGTATACGTCGGTGATACCCAATTCGCCGCTGTACTCAATTTCCAGCGCGGTGGGCCGGGCACTGTAGGTGGCCTGAAACTGGCCCAGTCGTTCGGCCAGGCTGAGCAGGGGCTGGAGGGTCTCACGGGTTTCCGCATCCAGACTGGGCACGTTAACGGCATTCACGATGGCGCCGGTCTTCAGATAGTCCACCATTTGTTCGGCGACTTCTACCGCGACGGTGAGCTGGGCCTCGTCGGTCGAAGCCGCGAGGTGGGGTGTCAAGACGATATTGTCGAGGCCGATAAAGGGGTTGTCTTCGAAGGGCTCCGAAGTATACACATCCAGAGCGGCACCGGCGATTTTGCCAGCCTTGAGGGCCTCGGCTAAATCCTGCTCATTAACCAGACCACCACGGGCTGCATTGACGATGCGGCACGTCGGTTTCATCTTGGCGATACGCTCGGCGTTGATGATATTGTTGGTTTTCTCGGTCATGGGGGCGTGCAAGGTGATAAAGTCGGCCCGCTCCACCAGTTCATCTACCGATACCAACTCTACGCCAAGCGCGTCCGCTTTCAGTTGGGTCATGATGGGGTCAAAGGCGATAACCTTCATCTCAAAGGCCTGGGCGCGGCGGGCCACTTCACCACCAATACGGCCAAGGCCCACGATGCCGAGGGTCTTACCACACACTTCCGTGCCCATGAACTTCTTGCGGTCCCATCGGCCTTCCTGCATGGACTGATTGGCCAGCGGAACATTACGGCAGAGAGAGAAGAGGAGGGCGAAGGTATGCTCGCAGGTGGAGATGGTATTACCACCGGGCGTGTTCATGACCACGATGCCTTTTTTGGTCGCCGCGTTTTTGTCGATGTTGTCGGTTCCGACGCCGGCGCGACCGATGACCTTGAGGTTCTGGGCCTTCTCGAGGGCTTCGGCCGTGACTTTGGTGCCGCTGCGCACGACGAGACCATCGTAGTCGCCGATGATGGCTGCCAATTCCGCAGGAGATTGAGGGGGCTTCACATCCACCTCTAAACCCTGCTCACGAAAGACGTTGACGCCTTCCTCACTCAGACCATCAAGAACCAGAACACGGGCCATTCAACCAAGTCTCCACTGCAAGTTAGACCTTGAATCTCCGGGTGATTGCTCCGCTAAGGGTACCCGGCTCAAACAAAGTGCGTAATTAATCGTCCATTACCGACATGCGTTGCGCAGGAAGGGGATGCAAGCATCTGAAGCTCAGAAACCTGCGACGCATAAAACGCCTCACTTTGCTTATGCGGTGAACACATAATTCAGGCTATCCACCTGCAGCCTTGCGGCGGAATTGGCCTGCTGAGTGCCTCCCGGGGAGGCGTCACCACATAACCCATTACAAAGGGGTCGTTCCATGGGAAGCGCAAGAATAGCAAATAGCGGGTCAAAGTGTCAAATGATATCCCGGGGTGCGACGGTCCAATGGAAGGGATCGCAAACTTGCAACCATATTGACATGAACAGGTTGTGAAGACTCGTATCGCTTGACCGTAGAGGGCGACGTACGGATTGGGTGGCTCCGTGCTTGCTGGCGACCAGACCCGAAATTACCTTCGGTTTGCGGTCTTCGCCGGGGCCGTAGGATCACCGGTCCCAGAGTTGACATGGTGCACAATAAGGTGTATATTAAATACATGTTTATGCGGTTGCCCTCACTATAAGGAGTTGTTCAGTGCCCATTTCCAGTCTTGTTGTGCACGCTGAAGAGCGGTGCCACAGTAACGTATGCGGGCTGTTGAACGGGCACCCTGCAATCGAGGTGGTCCATGTTTCGGAAAGTGCCATCGCCATTGTTACGGAAACGCCTGACGGCTCAGTCGACAAACTCCTCTGGCGTCAAATAGAAGCGCTCTCCGGTGTGACCCATCTGGAGCTGGTCTATCACAATTTTGAAGACGGGAAGGAATACCACCATGTCTCCTAATCGCAGAGACTTTATTCGCCAATCGGCCCAACTGGCGGCGCTGGCTGCCATGGGGGTTTCACTTCCTGAAGGAGCGGCAGGTGCAGTTCCTTTGCCGGATGGACTCCACTGGCAGAAAGCTCCCTGTCGTTTTTGTGGTACGGGCTGTGGGGTGATGGTGGGGGTGCAGGGTGGCCGGGTGGTGGCGGTACAGGGCGATCCGGACAATGGAGTCAATAAGGGGCTCCTTTGCGCCAAGGGCTACCATGCCGGCGGAATTCTTTACGGGAAAGATCGGCTGACTCACCCGCTGATCCGGAAGAATGGCGTCTATGAGCGGACGAGCTGGGAGGAGGCCATCGAAGTTATCGCCGATGCGATCATGGCGGACTCGGAGCGCTTCAGTATATATGGTTCGGGGCAGTGGACCGTGCCCGAGGGGTATCAGAACGCTAAATTCATCAAGGCCGGTTTGAGTAACAATCACCTGGAGCCCAATGCGCGCTTGTGTATGGCGAGTGCGGCGGTGGGCCTTATCAGTACCTTTGGCGTGGATGAGCCGTCGGGCTGCTATGAGGATTTGGACGAATGTGACACGGTCATCACATGGGGCAATAACTGGGCCGAAATGCACCCCGTCTTGTTTTCCCGCTTTATAGATCGGAAAAAGGCGTTGCCTAAATTTCAGGCGGGCCGCATGACCTATATCGATATGGCGACCCGCAAGACCCGCTCAACCCAATCGGCCGATATCTACATGGAGTTTGTGCCCCAGACCGATATGGTGATCGCTAACTGTATTTGTTATCAGTTGTTGAAAAACGACACCTATGACAAGGAGTTCGTGGCAAAGCACACCCGCTTCCAGGCGGATGACGGTTCGGAAATGGACCTGGAAGCCTTTCGCACCTTTCTCGAAGACTACACGCTGGAGAAAGCGTCGGCCTTGTCGGGCGTCTCGGTCGGTCATCTGAAGATGTTGGGCGACCTCTTCGGCGATCCAAAGCGCAAGGTGGTTTCTCTGTGGTGCATGGGGCTGAACCAGCACACCCGCGGAACGGCGATGAACAACCTGGTGTACAACGTGCACCTGCTGGCGGGCAAGATCGGCAAACCGGGTTCCACGCCCTTCTCATTGACGGGGCAGCCCAGTGCTTGCGGCACCGCCCGGGAAGTGGGCACCTTCGCCCATGCCTTGCCTTCCGGACGGCTGGTGGCCAACGCGGAACATCGCAAGGAGTGCGAAGATCTCTGGAATGCCGTGCCGGGTGCGATTAACCCGAAGCCGGGATTTCACACGATCCAACTGTTTGAGGCATTCGCGGCGGGAGAAGTGACGGGGATGTGGGTCCAGGTGACCAACCCTGGTCAGAGTATGCCCCATTTGCACAAGAATCTGGCCAACGCGGATGAGCGTTTTCTGGTGGTGTCGGATGTGTACCCCACGGCCACGACCCGATTGGCAAAAGTGGTATTGCCGTCGGCGCTCTGGGTCGAGAAAAACGGGGTCTTTGGCAATTCCGAGCGTCGCACCCAGCAGTGGTTTAAGGCCGTGGATCCGCCGGAGGAAGCGCGGGACGACGTATGGCAGGTGTTGGCGGTGGCCCATCGCATGTTTGAGAAGGGTTTCAAGGGGCTTCGTGACCGGGATGGTAATTTTCTACTCGCCATCCGCGACGAGAGTGGCCGGGAAATCGAGGCGTGGAAGTGGGAGGTCTTCAAGACGGTTAACGTGGATCGTATCCTCTATAACGAATACCGTACGCTCACAACCAAGAAGCACAAAGACCTGGCACCCTATGACGTGCTGGCGGCGCACCACGGTTTGCGCTGGCCGGTGGTGCAGGATGATAGCGGCACCTGGCGCGAAACCACCCGTCGTTTCGTAGAGGGAGAAGACCCCTTTGTGGAGAAGGGAAAAGGGATCCAGTTCTATGGGGCCAAAGCCGGGGATGATAAAGCGATTATCTGGGCCCGGCCCTATGTGGCGCCACCGGAAGTGCCCGACGAGGAATATCCCTTGTGGCTCTGCACCGGTCGCGTCCTGGAGCATTGGCACACTGGCACCATGACCCAGCGTGTGAGGGAACTGCACAACGCCATGCCCCGGGCCTACGTGGAATTTCATCCTATGGATGCCAACGAACTGGGTATTCAGGACGGCGATAAGATTCGGGTCCAGTCCCGGCGGGGTGCCATGGTGCTTCCAGCCTGGGTGCGGGGCCGGGGAATGCCCGAGCGTGGGTCTGTCTTTGTGCCCTTTTTTGACGAGACCAAGCTTATCAATGAAGTGACCCTCGATGCCTACTGCCCCCAATCCAAGCAGCCCGACTATAAGAAGTGCGCGGTTCGGGTGGAGAAAGTGGTATGAGATATCTCGCAGTAATTCCGTTGCTTTGCGCGGGTGCCATCAGCTTCTGTCTTACGGTCTTTCACGTCGGCGCGGAAACGACCCATTCCACGTCGAGCGATTCCGGGCAACCAGGCGCGGTGGAAACAGACCCGGCAATCGTCGAGGAGCGTAGCGTGCGGGCTTCTCGCCGGGCCTTCTATACGGCGCCCCCCGTTATTCCCCATGAACTCTTTCCTGCGTCGGCGGGTGATTGTCTCACCTGTCACCGGGAGGAAGGGATTTACTTTGGCAAAGTAAGCAGCAAAACTCCGCACCCGGATTGGGTCAACTGTAATCAGTGCCACCTGCCTTCCCGGCCCGCCTTTGCCGAAGTGGAAGCACAAACGGCCCCGAGCACCTGGAAAGGCCTGGACACGCCGACGGATGGAACCCGCGCCCATGCGGTTGCGCCACCCACCATGCCCCACCGGAAGTTACTCCGGGAAAACTGTCAGAGTTGTCACAGTGCCCAAAGCCCCTTTGCGTCCATGCGGGGGCCCCACCCGGAGCGAAGCAGCTGCACCCAGTGTCACGTGGCCGTATCCGAGCACGAGTTTCGGATTGACCACAATGCCCTGCTGCCGACCCGCTGACCGTGCTTTGTCGCGCCCCCCCGTCGTCAGGTAGGTGTGTGTTTGCTGTGGCCGCCGTGTCTCGCCTATGCTGAGCGGTGCGAAGGAGAGCACGCCATGGTTGAATTAATTCAGAATCTGACGGGTTCGCTGCTCGACGTCGGCCCCCTGACCTGGGGTGGGCTGGGCGCCTGCCTCGTGTCCGGCGGAATCACCGGTCTGGAGCGCCAGTACATGGGGAAGCCGGTTGGGATTCGGACCTGTGTGTTAATCTGCCTCGGGACCTATGTGTTCGTCGTCGTGGGACTCGCCGCAACGACGGCCAACTCAGATCCGACCCGTATAATCGGACAGATTGTGACCGGGATAGGCTTTATCGGCGCGGGGGTGATGCTGACGCGGGATGGTTCTGTAATCGGTGCCACGTCGGCGGCCGACATCTGGATGATGGCTGCCATAGGCGTCGCCATCGGGGTTGTATCCCCGGTCTTGGGCATCAAGCTTGCCCTGCTCTCGGCGATAACGCTGTTGGGGGTGCACTTCTTCGAACTTCGGGTTCAGCGAAAGCATCCTCAGGTCCACAAGATATTGGATGATGAACCCGCCAGCGTACGGGACAATGATTGAGTCCTACCGAGATTCTGTGGGCTTCCCGTGCCGACCGGGCGGACCTTTCCTCTGGGAGCTCGGGTTCGCACCCCAAGGTCACTCAGGCCTGACTGTCGTCCTCTGGCGCGGCGGATTTCATATCCCAGGGGAATTCCCCGTCTTCCAGCGCCGCCATGACCGTGGCTTCCTGTGAGATAAAGGGGGTCTGAACGGCTGTGTAGACCTGTCGCGTATGTCGATAAGCGTATAGTGGACCGGCGGCGACCAGAAGAAGGAGCATGGCGACGGCAAAACGAGGGACGGTACCGGGAATTCTCAACGGCGGTAACTGATAGCAAACGATCTGCTCGATGGGGTCGATAGATTTCATTTGGGATTGGAGCGCGCTAAAAGAGAGGGGTTCGCCCTGATAGCCCAGCGCCTGATCCGCGGTCTCAAGCATCGCTTCTAATGCGTCGCGCTCGTCGGCACACGCTGGACACGTTGCAAGATGTTGGCACACTTCTTCCCGGCGACGGGGCCGTAAATCCCCGTCGATGAGGGCCGGAATATCACGGCGTATGTAGTGGCAAGTCATGAGCAACATGCTCCTCTGACCGAGTGGGAAGCAAGAAGATCGGGGCGGTGACCAATTCCGTCCGTTGCACTTCTAATCGCACTCGGTACTCTCTTTCTACTGCAAAACAACATCGTAACTATCGCGTGGCCGCAACAGGATGATTGTCGGCGTCCCATAGGGTAGCCAACAGATGGCGTAGCTTCTTTACCGCCAGTATTTTTCGAGATCGCACGGTATTCACGGGGCAATCAAGAATGCTGGCAATGTCTTCCAGCGAAAGGCCGTCAATCGACCGCAACACAAAAACTAACCGCTGTTCTTCTGGCAACTGGCCCAGAGCGTGATGAATCTTCTCATGAAGTTCGCGGCGACGGGCCTGATAAGCCGGACAGTCGGCGAGCTGTCCGGTGAGTCCGTCAAGGGCCGTTTCATCGAGACGAACGCCCAATTTCCACGCTTTTTGTTCACTCCGGCACGATTCCAGCCAAATCATTCGGGCTACCCCAAAGAGATAGGCGGGGAAGGTGCCCGAAGCCTGATAGCGTTTTCGAATTTTCCATATCCGCAAAAAGGTGTCTTGTGCTAAGTCCCGCGCAGTGTTGGGGTTACGTGAAAGTCCGTAGAAGAAATTCAACAGTTTATGTTGATACCGCCCGAAGAGAAGCTCGAAGGCACACTCGTCCCCTCCTCGCACGCGCATCATCAGTGCGACGTCTTCCATTGGCGATGTCTGTTCCATAGGACTTCCTCGTATCTGAGAATACTATGGCGGTGATCTTCGAAGCCGATCAAACTTTTTTTGCCGCTGATTTCGGGAGGGGCGCCCTGCGCCGAAACCCGGAAGGGCGCCCGGAAGGATTTTTTGTGGCGGTCTAACCGTGAATCGTGGCACTATGGGGAGAGCAAGTGAGCGAAGCGTGATGAAAATGTGTAAACCGCAATCACGGGAGGTCTGGGGTGCAACTGAATGTGTCGCCGAATATTGCCGAAGTCCTGGAAAAGGCTGCGGCAATCAGTGCCAACCAGGGAAATTACTTTGTAGGCGTTTGCCACGTATTTGCGGCCCTCCTCGATTCTCCGGATAAATTGCCCGAATGTGTCCGCGAACGCCACATGAGTAACTTCTTCTCGGTGCAGCGAGAGACCAACCGTAAGCTGTGGCGGGGGCACGCGGCGGTGCCCTCGGGGGAGACCTTCTACACGCCCCGTTGTATCCAGCTCACGGCCCAGGCCAGCAAACTGGCCCAACGTATTGGTCATGGCGCGCCCGTGGCCGGGCACCTTTTGCTTGCTATTCTGAAAGATGATGTGTCGGCTCCCTCTCGGGCCATGGACGCCTTGAAGCTGGATCGAACGGCCTGCGCCAAACAGATCCAGGCCGAGTTGGGCTTTATTTCTCCCCAGGCATTTCACAAAGTGACACCCCTGCCGGCCTACTCCGACGTGCAGTTGCAAAACATTCCCGTCCCCAAGAGCGGAAACGCCCAGTCTGCCGCCGTGGGTGGCAGTGCCCCCCAACCTGAAGAATCGGTTATTCCCATACCCGCCCAGTCGGGTCCTATGACCCGGGATTTGATGGAGGAGGCCCGTCGGGGGAATCTCCAGTCGGCAACGGGTCGTGACGACGAAATGTTTGAAATACTTCAGATTCTGAGTCGGAAGACGAAGAACAATGTCATGCTCGTAGGGGACGCCGGGGTGGGCAAGACCCAGATCGTGGAGGGCCTCGCGCTCCAGTTGGCGAAAGAGGGCAAAGAACTTGGCTTGCCCGATTTCCGTATTCTGGAGTTGAATGTGGCCGCCTTGATGACAGGCACCCAATACCGGGGCGCCTTCGAAGAAAAGGTGTTGGCGCTCATCGATGAGGTGAAGCGCTCAGAGAATTGCGTGCTCTTCATCGATGAAGTACATCTGATCATGGGGGCCGGTGCCAGTGATGGCGATGGCATGGATCTCGCCAACCTCCTCAAGCCCGAGCTGGCCCGGGGCGAATTCCGGTGTATTGGTGCGACCACGCTGCAGGAGTTCCGCAAATTTGTGGAACGGGATGCGGCCATTGAACGTCGCTTTCAGATGGTGCGCGTGGAAGAGTTGTCGCCGGAGGCATCGCTGGAAGTGCTCAAACGCCTTCGGGTGACGTTGGAGAAGCATCACGACGTGCACATTCGTCGGCGCACCCTCCAGGCGGCCATCGACCTGACCGTCCGCTACATGCCCAATCGCAACTTGCCCGATAAGGCTATCGACGTGCTCGACCAGGCGTGCGCCCGGCATCGGCTGCGCTCGCTCATGATGAAGAAGCGGCCCAGCCACTTCGACAGCGATCCCGATGGCTCTTCCGAACGTAGCGTGACGCCCCATTCGGTGCGCAAGGTTATCAGTCAGGTGACGGCCATTCCGCTGGAGCAACTCACGGCGGAAGAGCGCAAATACCTGGGTAATATTGAGCAGACAATCAAGCAGCAGCTCATCGGACAGGATGAGGCGGTGTCACGCTCTGTGTCGGCGGTAAAGAAATCGCGGGCGGGCCTGTCCGATCCCAATCGCCCCGACGCGACCATGCTGTTTCTGGGGCCGACGGGCGTGGGAAAGACCCAGTTGGCCAAACTCTTGGCCCGCTATCTATTCGGCTCTTCCAACCACTTGATCGCCTTCGACATGTCGGAGTATTCGGAAGAGCATTCGGTGTCCAAACTCATTGGGTCTCCGGCCGGCTATGTGGGCCACGAGGAAGAAGGCGTGTTGACGGGCGCGGTGAAGAATGCACCTTTTTCAATACTGTTGTTTGATGAAATAGAAAAGGCCCATCCGCGCATCTTCGACCTCTTTCTGCCCATTTTCGACGAAGGGCGCCTGCGGGATGCCCGGGGCCGCGAAGTGGACTTTAAGAACTGCATCATCATTATAACCTCAAACATTGGGGCCGATTTGCTCTATCACGCCGACTCGGCGGTGAGTCAGGATGCGCTGGTAGATGCCCTGCGATCTCATTTTCGGCCGGAGTTCGTGAACCGCATCGATCAGATTGTGCCATTCTATCCTCTACTCGCAGAAGATGTGCGGCAGATTCTTCGTCTCGAAGTGAATGCCCTGCGGCGACGGCTCCGAGAACAGAAAATTGGTATCCGCATGTATCAGCGGGCCTACGAATTTATCGCACAGGAGGGGTATAGCCCCCAGTTTGGTGCCCGTGAATTGCGGCGCGCGGTTGATCGGCTTGTAGCAACGCCTATCAGCGAACGTATTATTGACGGCGATTTTCAGTCGGGCGACATGGTGGATGTGCTGTTGGAGGATGACGGCTCGCTGGTCTATCGCAAAGGGAAGCCCTCAGAGAGCGGTGTGAGGAAGGCCCAATGAGTGCGCCCGATATGTTGGAAGTGATCAATGGCCCGGAAGACGGAACCGAGTTTCCCATCGCCCGTGCGCCCGTCATCGTCGGTATGGACATGGGCTGTGAAGTCAACGTTCGACTGGACGAGAGTATCGACGCCTTTCATGCCCGGTTGACGGTGGTCTCCGATGGGTACCGCGTGCGCAAGATCCGCGGTGGCAAGTTGGCCGTCAACGGCAAACGAACCGGCGTCTTTCGTTCCCGGATTTTGCGAGAAGGGGATATCCTCGAAGTGGGCAATACGGAGTTGTACTTGCGTTGTGCCCCCGAGGGACTGGCGAAACGCAGCCGTGGTCTTCCGACAGAGAGTGACCTCTTCTGGACGTTGAAGACGATGGGGAAGCGTGCGATTCGGCTGGTGAGTTTGCGTCTCCTGTTTCCTCAGCACGCATTCGGTCGGCTGATTCGGTTTCTGGTCATCCTGTTTGTTGGCGCGGCAGTCGTCGGCTATTTCTGGCCGGACGCTGTAGGTCAGGCCCGTTACTACAGCAGTTACTACATTGGCCAGGCAATGCACCTGATTGGACAGCTCACCAGCGGTCCGGGATGAGGTCGTATCGTGACGCAGGCATGTGATTTAGCGGAGTGGCGGCAACGCCTCGCGTCGTGGGATGGTAAATCGGCGAAGGAATTGGAAGCTTTTTACGCCCGTTATGGTGGGGAGGGCTATTTCGCAACCACCATTTTGGCGCTCAGCACGGAGCCCACGGCCGCCCAGCCTGCGGCTACGTGGTTGTTGAAACGCCACCTGGAATCGGGCGCGACTTTATCCGCGGAGGAGGCCCTGGAGCTTTACGAAAGCGTAGCCCATTTTCGGGCGTCCTGGCCGGTCACCCTGCACCTGCTCCAATCCATACCCTTTGTACCCATTCCAGCATCGTGCGCGGCGCAACTGGTAGACGTGCTTGTCGCCTGCTGTGCACAACCGGAAAAAATGGTGCGGGCCTGGGCATACAACGGACTCTACTTGGTCGGATTGCAGCATCCCGCCTATCAACGGCAAGTGACCTCACACCTGGCGCGTGCGCAGCAGGACGACGCACCTTCGGTACGGGCCCGCATTCGCAAGCTTCCGCCCTTTCCAGCGTGAGAATGCCCTTTACTTGTTGGTGATTTTCGGCGGGAAGGCCTGACCCGGTTCCCGGTCGACGGGCTCCTGGCTCATACGGCTCCAATCGATTTCTCGGGTGATTTTGGTGCCCTTGGGTTGCTTCGCACGAAACGCGAGGTAATTTCGGAAGAGGACCCGGGAGAGTAAATCATCCGAAAGGGCCAGACCATTCAATGTTTCACCGGGGATGGCCGCCGACGTGTAGGTTTCCTTACTGAGCATATCCATGTAGGCCTGCAGTTGGGTGGGGGCCCAGTCGGGGCTCCTCCCGGGAATCATGACGAGATCGGAGGCAAACATGAAGCGCGTGGGGTATTTCTTGAAAATCCGCTGAAACTTGGCGGGATGCTTGGAAATATACAAGAGGCGCGGCTTCATGAAGTAATCACCAAAGCTGACATCGGAATAGAGATTGGGAAAGGTGTCGAGAAACTCTTCGAGCCGAAAGCTCTTTACCGATGACAGAATGAAGTGGGGCGCGATAATTTTCAGGTCGGGGTATTGGGTCAGCACCGCGATGAATTCCTGTGCAAACCCGACTTTGCCCCCGAAGGGGTTCACGTGGAAGGCCAGGGGTATCCCGTTTTCCTCGCACCAGGCGTAGAGGGGCAGCATGCGGGAATCATCCAGGGCCATGGTGTGAAACATGTATTCGTGCTCTTTGGTGACATATCCGTGGCCCAGGTAGAGCTTAACCCCGGTGGCACCCCGTGAGACAAGGTCCTGAATTTTTGAGAGCTTGTCGGGATCTTTCGGGTCGATGGTTGGCCAGGCTTCGAAGCGACCGGGATGGGCCTCAATAATCTTGATGAGTTCTTCGTTGTTCTCATCATATTCCGTGAAGCCGTAGCGTTCGTTCAACGTGAGGGTGAACTTGGAGGTGCCCATGAGGCACATCTTCTGAATGCCTTTGGCATCCATCGCCTCAATGAATTGGGGGGCCAGCTCGAGGGACGCAATGTGCTCATGCACGTCGATAATGAGGCCCTGCTCCTGCATAGCCGCGAGGCTCATGGGACCGGGATCGCCCCAGTCGGGTTCGACCGTTGCTGCCGACTCGGGGGTGGCGCTGTCTTCGGGGGCTTCGGCGTCGTCGGATGGGGCGGAGGTCGGCGTATCGGATACGGCGGAAATGGGCGAGGATTGAGAGGCCCGCCCGGCAAAAAAGACCGCCACAAAGCCCGCCAACACAGCGAGCGCTACGATGGCGGGGATGACGACATTGCTGGGCTCGGCCGTTGGTGTGTTGGGGGGATCTTCTTCTGGCGCGGTATTGCGCAGGTGCTGGGTGACTTCGCTTCGGGCGTGCTCGGTCGGCGGTGCGGTTGGCGGGCTCGGTTGGTGATCCGCAGGCAGCAAGGCGTCTTTCAGTGACGGGGTTTCCCCATAGGTGTCCCGGGGCAGCGAACGGTCCGGGGGCGTGTCCCGGTCGGACTCTTCGGGGAGTAGGGCATCTTTGAGAGACGGTTCGGGATCGTCGGGATTGCGTTTGTCGCGATCATCATGCATAAGAAAAAACTGCCTGTTATGTTGGTCAACGGTTTACCCCGGTAGTATAGGCGAAAGCAGTGGTCGGATACAGCCCAATCGCCTTGGTCCTCAGGGCAATCGTACTACTATTTGGATTTAGCCGGGTCCCGTTTCGGACCGTACGCGGTCAACGGTGAAAACCCCGGGCGCACTCTGGGGTTTATTCAATCCTATTCAGAATATCACCGTTGAGTAGCTTCATGGTCATGCGCGTGGAGCATAGGCAGCGATGAGCCTTCTAAAGTATACCCAAGGCGAGCGACCGCGCTCTCACTGCAGGCATCTCACGGAGTGGGATGGGTCCGGCGCTCGAAATTGGACGAATGCTACGGCTATCGTCCCGCTCAGTCCCCGTCCTCCTCTGCATCGGGGTCAATTACCAGATTCAGGTCGCCGAGTCCTTTTCCATGGGCACCTGCGAAATCTGCCGGGTAGGGCGTGTCTACGCCCTTGATGGCATGCCAGATAATGCGGTTGAAGGTGTCTTCGTCGGCCGCATCCACGTGGGTCAGGTCTTGGGCAAGGCTGGCGAGGGCCCACCGTTTCTCTTCATCCGCCAGGCTTGTGAGCTCGGGGTTCAGCTGGTCGAGGGGGATGGTGTTGGGCCGCGCAATATAAGGCGTGAGATCGGGCTTCGACGTGAAGCAGTCCCCCATGAGGGGCGACATGGCATCCCGCTGGTTGAGCGGCGGGATGGCCAGCATGCGGGCCATGGTGTGGAGCACCGAGGTCTGGTTATAGAAATGGCTCACCACCGATTGGCGCCGGGTGTAGGGACTGACCACAAAGCAAATGGAGCGGTGGCCATCCACATGGTCGAAGCCATTCTGGGGGTCATCTTCGATGACGAAGATACACATCTTCGGCCAGAAAGGACTCTTGCTCAGGCCCTCGATAATTTGTCCCAGGGCCAGGTCGTTGTCGGCCATGTGGGCCTCGGGTGTGGGTTGGCCGGGCTTGGTGCCCGAGGTGTGATCCTGGGGGAGGTAGATGAGGGTCATGTTGGGGAAGGTTCCCTGCTCGGAAAAGTCGTCGAGCTCTGCGAGAAAGCGCTCCGCACGGAGCACATCGGGGATACGCATGTTCCAGCCGGGAAAGTCGGGCGAAGTGAATTGCTGGAGCCGCTCGATCCCGATTTTCTGCTTGAAGGTAACCGCTTCGCCGCCCGTCTTAAAGTCTTCGTAGACCTCAGTAAAAGTGGCTTCTGCGGGCACCGTCTCGGCGTAGTCCATCTCGCCGTAGTTGCGGAACGAGAGGCCGTGGGCGAGGACGTTGTCCCAGATGAAACCCGAAGAGGAATAGCTCAGGGCGTCGTCGCCCCAGGTATAGCTGCGGGTAAAGCCGCCGAAGGATTTCTCCAGGTAATCGGTTACATTGCCTTCCGTCACCCAGGCATGGCCGTCGGCCGAGTTGACGCCGTTGCAGTAGAAATTGTCGAGGAGCACGAACTCTTCGGCCAGGGCATAGTGATTGGGGGCCACATCTCGCCCATAGAGGCAAAGGCTGGGGTCGCCGTTGCCCTGGGGAAGCTCGCCGAGAACCTGGTCGTAGGTGCGGTTTTCTTTCACGATGTAAACCACGTGATCAAAGACGGAGGCTTCGCCGAGATTCTCGGGGACGGGCACCGGGTTGGTGGTGCGATGACTCCGTTCCCACGCAGTCAGCACCTGGGGCGTGTTGCCCTGTCGGTGCACCGCTGCCGTGTGGCGGTCGAGTTGGTCAAGGGCGCTTTCCGGAATGCGATTGATGGTGCCGAGGAAATCGTAGACGCTGCGTCCGTCGTTTTCCGGTTTGTCCTTGCGCGAGCCCAGGCCTTTCACATTGGCCACGTAGAGGTTGCCGTCGTGCCAGGCCAGGCCGGCCGGATACCACGCGGTGGGGAGGAAGCCCGTGACCCGATAGGCATTCGGGTCTTCCAGCGCGACGACCGCGATGGCGTTGTTGCCGCCATTGGCGACGAAGAGCCGGGATTCGTCGGCGTTCAGCGCCAAGCCATTGGGCGCACTACCAAAGGGCAACTTGGGGTCAGGGCGTACCAGCAATTCCTGGAGCACCGTGTGGGTCGTTGTATTCATCACGGAGACCGTATCCGAGTTGGCGTTGGCAACAAAAAGCCGACTGCCATTACGGTTTAACAGCAGGTCGGTGGGGTGGAGGCCCGTTGTGATTTCGGCTATCGTCTCACCCGAAGCCAGATCGATGGCGGATACCGTCCCCGAGGCTCCGATACCCCGGTCATCCACCACGACCTCCGTGCCGGAGGAGTCGGCGGTGTGATCTTCGGCAGTGGGCCGTCGTCCGCCCCAATTGGATACCCACGCTGTGGCGCTGTCGGGTGAAAGGACCACGTCGTAGGGTGCGATGCCGGTCGGAATCGTTTCTTCCACCGTAGGAGTAGTCAGGTCGATTTTCGCCAGGGCGTTGTTGCGCGAAAGGGTGACCCACGCGTGGGTACCATCGGGAGTCAGCGCAATGCCCGTGGGGTGGGATTCGTCCGTACCCTTGGGGCCGGG